>JAISWN010000025.1 GCA_031271075.1 Treponema sp. | reverse complement strand
GGGAAATGGCACCTTGCCAACCGGGAGCCGGTTCCCCGGGACAGACAGGGCGGGTATGATTACTGGCTCGGGGCCAACGCCCTGGAACATACATCCGATACTTACCGAACCCTTGTGTACGACCGGGACGGGAAAGAGGTGTTTCTGCCGGGATACCGGGTTGACGCCCTGACCGACGCGGCTATCCGCTATATTTCCGGTGAAAGGGCCGGGCCCTTTTTCCTTTTCGTGTCCTTTCTGGAGCCCCACCATCAGAACCATGTGGACGACTACCCGCCGCCGGAAGGCTACCGGGAGCCCTACACGGGCCGCTGGATACCGGGCGATCTTGCCGCCCTGGGAGGCTCCTCGGCCCGGCACCTGGGGGGCTACTTCGGCATGGTCAAACGGCTGGACGAGGCCCTGGGCCGCCTGAGCGACGCGCTGCGGAGTCTCAAAATCCTGGATAACACGGTTATTCTCTACACCACCGACCACGGGAACCACTTTAAGACCCGGAACGGGGAATACAAACGATCCTGCCATGAGGCATCCATCCGTATCCCCATGGCCCTCTCCGGCCCCGGATTTTCAGGCGGAGGCCGTATCACGGAACTGGTAAGCCTGGTCGATATGCCGCCTACCCTGCTGGACGCGGCGGGCCTTCCCATCCCCGGGGAAATGGAAGGCCGATCCCTGCTGGACGGACGCGAAAACTGGCCCGACGATGTTTTTATCCAGATAAGCGAATCCCAGATAGGCAGGGCGGTACGTACCAGGCGCTGGAAATACGGCGTTACCGCCCCGGACGCGGACGGCTGGAAAGACATGGATTCTCCGGTTTATGCCGAACAGTACCTCTACGATCTGGAACACGATCCCCACGAACTGGCGAACCTAATCAACATGGTTTCCCATCAGGATGTATGCAAGGCCATGAAGGCGCGGCTTTTAAAACGCATAAAGGAAGTTGAGGGGAAAGAGCCGTCTGTCGCCGGGGCTGAAAGATCCCCTTCGGGCCAGCGGAAGGTTTGCCCCGAGGAAATATAATGAGTAGTTACGAATTTTAAATTTATGGATCAGGGGGTATCCGGCCCCTTACCCAGGGGTGCGGGCTCCCAGGGCTTCTCCACCTGCTCCTCCCCCTGATCCAGGATTTCGATAAGTTCCACCCGGAAGATCAGGGGAGTGTTGGGCGGTATAAGTTCCCCGGCCCCTTCCTCCCCGTAGGCCAGGGCGGAAGGTATGAAAAACAGGTAGGAATCCCCCACGCCCATCAACTGGATTCCCTCGGCCCAGCCGGGAATTACCCGGTTCAGGGGAATTTCCGCTGGTTCCCCCCGCTCCCAGGTGCTGTCAAAAACCGAGCCGTCGGTCAGTTTCCCCTCGTAGTTTACCTGCACCAGCGCCTGGGGGCCGGGCTTCTTCCCCTCCCCGCCTTTCAAAACCTCGTACTGGAGGCCGCTGGCGGTGGTCTCGACCCCTTCCCGCTCCCCGTTTTCCTTTAGGAACAGGGCTTCCCTCTCCCTGTTCTCCGCCGCCTGCCGGATCGCGGCTTCCGTAAAGGCGGCCCGTACCTTTTCCAGGGCTTCGTCAAAACTGTAACGCGGCTCAGCGCCTTCAATGGCGGTACGGAACCCTTCGTTAAAAGCCGGATAGTTAAATTCCAGGCCGAGCTGTTTCAGATCCCGGCCCAGCACCATGCCGAAAGCGTAACTCGTGTCCATCGCTCCGGCAGCTTTCGCCGGATCTTCAATCTGTCCCTTTGCGTGAAGGGAAACCGCCAGAACCGCAAGGCAGAGAATAAAAACTGTTTTTTTCTTCATGGATTACCTTTTTTTGATCGCCGAAGGCTTTTTTCAAACTTATTTGATCACCGAAATAAGCTCTACGGTAAAGATAAGCGCCGAGTAGGGGGGGATGACCCCGGAAGCCCCCTCAGGGCCGTAGGCAAGATCGGAAGGGATGTAGAACCGGTAGTTTGAGCCTTCCCTCATCAACTGAAGACCCTCGCTCCAGCCGGGGATAACCCCGTTCAGGGGGAATTCGGTAGGCTCCCCCCGCTGGTAGGAACTGTCGAACATCTGGCCGTCTATGAGGGTTCCCTCGTAATTAACCCGTACCGTGTCGGCGGCCTGGGGGCGCGTCCCGGTTCCTTCGACAATCACCTCGTACTGAAGGCCGCTGGCGGTGCTTATGATCCCTTCCTTCCGGGAATTTTCCGCAAGAAAATCAATTTCCGCCTGCTTTAAACCGGCGGACTGTTTTTCCCTGGCCGCAAGGTAGGCGGACTGGATCTTCATGCCCGCGTCTTCCTCGCTCAGGCGGGTGTCCCGGCCTTCGTAGATATCCTTAAAGCCCTGCATAAAGCCGTCGTAATCAACTTCAAAACCCGCCTCCCGCAGATTCCGGCCGAATTCCATACCCAGGGCATAACTAACATCCCTGTCGGAAACTTCCCCGCCTTTACCGGAAGAACCGCCCCCACAAGACACGAAAGCAAGGAGGCTCAGCGCCGCGGTCAGGAAAACACCAAAACCACCCAAAAACATGTTCTTTTTCATTGAATCAATTATACCCTTTTATGCCCCCGAGCCGCAAGCGGCCGCGTTGCCTCATCGAAATTCTAACCGCGTTGCCTCACGTTAAATCTAACCCAAGGAAGTCCGTGCCTCATTTTGAAAATGTTACCCAAATCAACGCAGGCTATCCGGGGATATCAGCTACCGGAGGTCAAAATGGGTTAACCATGAAACAAAAAAGCGGTTACCAGGCGGTTCCGTTCCCCCTGCTAAAAAGCCGGGAGGAAGAAAAATCGGCTATCGCTTTAATGTTGAGCTTCTCCCTTGCCCACTTACCAAACACGGGGCGCCGAATCCGGCTCGCTTACCTTTACATCCTCCCCGGACGGCTCTATCACGTAAAATCCTCTCTCCAGCGCGTACTCCCTCTCCCCTTCATTCACCACCGTCGCAGCCATCGCCCCAAAATATTCCCGCACGTCCCCGTGCAGATCCGCGTAGCTCCTCAGCTTCTCCATCCGCCTGATATGGTTATCCACATCGCCCTTCTGGAGTTTCGCCTTTACCTCTACCGCCATCGCCTGGGTGCCGTTCTCCAGAAAAGCGTCTATTTCAGCGTGTATATTATGCTTTTCGTTTTTTATCTTCCGGTTGCGGCTAATTGCCCCGAAATCAAAGCCGAACTGTTTGAACTTTTCAGGCAGACCGGGGATCAGCGTGTGCTCGGCCTCGTCGCCGAACTTGTTACCCAGGTCTCCGACTATCCGCTGGGTTTCTTTGAGGGCTGCCTCCATCTCCGCGTGGGCTCTCTGTGTCTCCTTGATCGCCGCCTCGGTCTCTTTGTGCGCCTTACCGATCTCGTTTATGGTCGCCCATACGTCATCTAAGGTCACCTTTTTAGCCTTTTTAAGAATAGGCTCTTTGGCGGTTTTCACGGCCTTTTTCGTTGTTGTCCTGGCTGCGGGCATAAACCCCTCCTCCTGAAAAAATGCCGGACACCGCCTGATGCGGCGCCGTTTATGCTAAACCGGGTGTGAACTCAAAGCGTTAAAACGCTTCCTGTCTCTAACATACTAAAGCTTTCGGCATTGGTAAAGCCGGAGGCGTTTACGCGCAGGGCATCGGTGTTTACTTTCAAATCACCGGGAAATGATCAAGATTGAACTATCTTAAAGAAGAGAATTTGGAGATGATCCACAAAGTATGATGGATTGTCAAACGAAGCCATAGTTGATGTAAAAGAAAGTCATATTAAATGCTTTCCAGTGGTAGAATAGTTTCTTGGAAAAACAACAAGTCCTGC
>JAISWN010000382.1 GCA_031271075.1 Treponema sp. | reverse complement strand
CGGGGGGAGGCGGCGCATCAGGCGGGCTACGGGCAGTTGGCGGAATACCTGATGGGTAGGGGAAGGAAGGAAGGGTATCTGCTGAGTTTCGACTTTCGCCGGGAAAGCAGGCGGAAGGCTGGAGAAGGCTGGGTTACGGTGAAGTCCGGGGATGGTGAGGAACTGCGTATCTTCGACGTGGTTCTGTAACCCCTTTTATGCGGTATTATTGATTCTGGGGTGATAATGTGGCGGGGTGGGTTCGGGCAGGCAGGAATCAGCGGCGGGAAACTGGCGCTACGTGGATGACGGTGAAACCCGGGTAGTACACGAAAAGGAAAGCGTTGAACGGGCCATTTTGAGGCTTGCCAGGGAAAACAAGGGTATCCTGACGGCCGGCGACCTGGCTTTGCGGGCCAATATCCCCCTGGAAGAGGCGAAGAAGGCTTTGGACACCTTGGTAAACAAGGGTTTCGTGGAGCTGCGGGTCCGGCGCTCGGGCAGCATGGTCTATGTCCTGGCGGAATTCATGGATCGGGATGAACCTCTGGAAGATTTCTAGTGCCGGTGTTATGGTGATAGGTAGGGCCGGAACGGCCCGCGATTCAACCAAGGAGGAGTAAGTTATGCCCGAACCCATAAAACGTGACACCAAAGCGCCCAAGTTTTTGGAAATAACGGTGAAAGACAGCGAGGGCAAGGTCTGGTCCACGATCTATGCCCAGCCAAAGGAATTCTCTACCGGCTCGGTAGGCTACTACGCCTCGGACAAGAGTACCAACCCGGAAAGCGGGGAACGCTACCAGTGCGGCATGAGTTTCACCCTGATAGGCTCCAAGCCGGGGAAGTAAGGCCGCGACAGGCCCTAATTGGCCCGCAGCAAGGCGGCGTATTCCCGCTCGTAGCGTTTAACCTGGGGATTATCCGGGGCTAAGGCCAGGGCCTGTCTTAGATAGTACGCCGCCCGGCGTTCATCCCGGTGGCGGTGGTAATATTCGAACATGGCCATAAGGGCGGAAAGATTCCGAGGATCTTCAAAGAGGCTGGATCGGAGATCGTTCAGGATCTGTTCCTCCGCACTTTGGACCCGGCTGCGAAGGTAATAGTAACGGCTTTTCAGCGTCCCCCCGCTTACCGTTCCCAGACGGTTTTCGATTATTCTGACCGCCTCGCTCTGCCGCCCCGTGTCGATGAGGGCGGAAATATAGGTTGTTACGGCATCTTCGTTCCCGTTGTCCTTGTCGTAGAGTTCCTTGGCGTAGGAAAGGGCCGCCGCGTTGTTCCCCAGGCCGTGTTCCACCGTGTAGGCGTCCAGGAGATCCTGGGGCTCCCGCCGTTCCGCCAGAAGCTGGGTAAGGTTGCCCCTGGCTTCCTTCCACTCTTCCCGGCGGATGGCGTCACGGATAGCCAGGCTCAGCGCCGCCGGGGAGGGGTTTGCCGCGGAGGTCAACTGGCGGAGCAGTTCCCGGCCCTCCCGCTGATCCTCGGCCCGGGCGGATTCCATGAGGAGCCGGGCGGCGTATACCGAAGCCTCTTCCGCGATATTGCCGTCCGAAAGGGAGCCGTTTTGCGCGGCGGAAGACACCCGTGAGGAGGCAGAACTCCGCATGATGGCCCGGAGGTAGTTAAGCGCCGCGTCCCGGTTGCGGAAACCTTCCGCCTGAACCCGGGCCCGGAGGAAGAGGTAGAGGGGGTTCTGGGCGTTAATGGACGCGTAGAGATCCAGAGGCACCTGGGCTTGGGGGAACCGGCCCGTTTCTACCAGGACACGGGCCCGCATCAGGATAAATTCCCCGTTTCCCCGGTCGTTCTGGAGGATCTCGGCAATGGCCGAATCCGCCCGGGACCAGTCGCGGGCTTCGTAATAAGAGCGGGCAAGAGACCGTTTTACGGCGAGGTTATCGGGATACCGGGTAATCAGATCCTGCAGATCCCTTACGGCCTTCTGTTTGTCGCCGCCAAGACTCCGGACGCGGATAAGGGCCAGGATTGCGGGGTAACACTCCTCCGATATTTGGTAGGCCCGTTCATAGGCGGCGGCCGCGGCAGCCGCTTCTCCCCGCCGTTCGTGGAGAAGCCCCAAAAAATAGGGGGTAAGTACCGAACCGGGGTTTAGCCTTTCCGCCTTTTCCAGGATCGCTACGGCGGTGGCGGGGGGTTCGGAAGGGCCGGTAAAAAACAGGGCCAGAAAGGGCAGGGCGTATTCAAAGTAGTCAACGGAGCCGGCGGGGGGGAGGATGTAGTTTCCCCCTTCGGCCTCCCGGATGATGCGGGTATAGGCGTGGGTTCTGGGCAGATCCACCGGCGGAAGCTGGGAGCGGATATCGGGGTAAAGCCGCTGGATAATCAGGGTGGCCGCGCCGTTCATGATCCTGCCGAATTCCCCGCTCCCAAGGTTCCTGTCCCGGATTATCTCCAGAGCTGAAAAGAGGGAAGAGGGGGTTCCCTTTTCGATGAGGCCGCGAATTTCATCGGCCACGCCGCCCCGGGAAGGCTGCGCGGAACCCCCGGCGCTGTTCCCGGCCTGGGCAGAGCCGGAAGCCGGTTCCTCTGTCCGGCCCGGGCTTTCTATTACAGCGGGGGGAGAACCGCAGGAAAAAAAAAGCAGACCCCAGAGTATCCACCCTCGCAAATTCCCCACAGGCCGGTCACTTTTTCATCTCCCCGGCGTTGAATTTCGTGCCCAGGGAGACCAAAACTAAAATAAGCCCGGCCAAAACGACCAGGAGAGGCCACCAGTTCAGCATGAATTGTCGAAAAGAAAAAGACACCAGGTCAAGGGAAAATAGCAGGAGCGCAGATCCCAAGGCCACAAAAACTATCGAAGGAACCACATAGGCGGGATGTATGCCGCCGAAACGGTGCCAGCCCGAGGGAAAGAGGGCAAGGCCGGAAAAGACGGAAAGCAGCGGCCATGCCTGGGAAAAGGAAACCGGGAGGATCTTGAGGGAAGAGAGGAAGAGGAAAAGACCTGCCAGCAGAAAAAACGTAGCGAAAAAAAGGTAGACCGACCGTTTATTCAGCCTTATTGCCAGAAAGGCGAAAAGGGAACCCAGGATCACGAAAAGAAAAGAGACCAGTACGGAAACCTGGGACGCCCCGGCAAGGCTCCCCAGGAGAAAGGCGCTGCCGAAGAACATAAGGAGCAGGCCGATAATAAAAACCAGGCGGGCCGCTACCTTGCGATAAAGGGGATGCATAGTATTAGTATAAACATGTATCCCTTTCATGCCAAGGGAAATTGATGTTAAGATTGAGGCGAACCAAGTATGATGAAGTGGCGTTTTTTATGTATTTTTTTTATCCTGGTTTCCGGCTGCGCTTTCATTCCTTCCGGGCCGGAAGGGCGGCGGAGGGGGGAGGCAAAACCGGATCCCTACTATCTGGCGGGGAACAGAGAAAACCGGGAGAACCTGGAGGAACTTTTTACCCTGCTTTTGAAGGAAACCGGAGGGGGGGAGAACCAGTTCGCCCTGATCCGGGAGATAGCCAACACCTACGCGAAGCTGGGGGAATACCAGCGGTTAATCTATTTTCTGGGCCGGCGTACCAACGAATTCCCGGATGATCCCTACAACGCCTATTACCTTTTGATGATCGGCTACGCCTATCTCCGGCAGGACGCCGCTCCCGTGGCGGCCCGCTATTTCGACATCATCGTAAAGAACTACCCGGATCTTACGGTCCTGGGCCAGTCCATCCACCTGGCCTGCCTTAACCAGCTTATCGATCTGGTGGATAAGCCTGAACAGCGGGTATGGTA
>JAISWN010000264.1 GCA_031271075.1 Treponema sp. | reverse complement strand
TGGCCCAGGGCCCGGCCCGACATCATGGGATCCCGTATCCCCAGGCTGGCGGCCAGGGGGGCCAGGATGAGGCTCGTCTTGTCCCCCACGCCGCCGGTGGAGTGTTTGTCCACCAGGGGGCCGCCGGTACCCCGCAGATCCATGCGCTTCCCCGATTCGAGCATCGCCGCGGTAAGGGCCCCGGTTTCCGCCGCGCTCATCCCCCTGAAAAAGACCGCCATGGCCCAGGCGGAAACCTGGTACTCGGGGATCTCCCCCGCCACGTAGCCGCCGATGAGAAAGGCTATTTCTTCCCGGGACAGTTCCCTGCCGTCCCGTTTGTTCATGATAATATCCACCGCCCGCAATTCAGGGCCTCCATCTTGGGGGAAGCTCCGGAAACCCCGGCCGGGTCTGCGGAGCTTCTTAAAAATTCCGGTTTCAAAAGTTCCAGGTGGAAAGCTCCCTCCCCAGGATACCCGCCATCATGGCGCAAAGGGCCGTCCGGGCCTGACGCAGGGAGGCCGGAGCCGGAACGTAAGGGCCAGGCTGGGAGGGTTTCAGGTTTTCCACCCCCTTGAGCCAGCGCCGGGCCCCGGGGTTAAGGGGCAGGAGATCCGTCCTTTCGGCGTAGCCCTCCGCGTCCACCCGGCCCGCGCATGAAGGGCAGCGGAAAACCCCCTCCCGCCGGTCAAACCATAGTAAACCATCCGCCGGGGCTCCACAAGCGCAGGCCAGTTCGGGCCGCAGGCCCAGAAAAGCCGCCCAACTCCATAAAAAGTGTACGAAGATACGGGTACAACCCTCCTCGTCGGCCTCTTCCAGGCCGTCCAGAACCGAATCCGTCAGATCCAGGGCCTCTTCCCAGCCGCCGCCCCCGCCGTGAGCCGCCAGAATCGTGTCCGCCGCCGCGTCGGCCGCCATGGTTCGCTCGTAAAGCTCCCGGAGCCCCGGCCGCCAGGATCGGACATCGAAATCGGTAACCTTGCGGGAATCCCGCACTGGGTTATGGTAAAGCCACAGGGTTCCCCGGTGGAAAGGCGCCACATGGGCGCGGAGCCTGCTTTTCGGCCCCCCGAACACCGTGGCTCTGAGGATCCCCTCTTCGGCGCTGAGGAACCAGGCGTCCCGGTTGGATTCCCCGGAATTGAGGGTTTTAAGGACAAGGGCCTCCACGATAAAAGTCCGGGGCATGGGGCATCATAACACGGCGGAGCGCTCTTGTCATAATGACCCTAGACGGAATCGAACCATCATGACCAGCTTAGAAGGCTGGTGCTCTGTCCATTGAGCTATAGGGCCGGATCTTTCCCGGCATCGCCCGAATTCAGTATACAGAAGGTACGCGATAGAGACAACACGCACGCCGGGTCAGGCAGAATCAGGTCAGACAGAATCAACGTATATGATTTTTAAAATATGTTTTTTAAACATAGGACCAAACGAACAAGACCTGTTGTACTTCGCCGTCCGTGATTCCACCGGAAAATTTGCCCGCACACACAAACCGGACATCACACAAACCGGACCTACGGTTCGTAACACGAAGAAAAAACCACGGGGTTTTTGTTGCAACCTAAATCCCCTGGAAAATATAGTATACATTTCTAACTCTTATAATACGAGGGTAAATTCTTGTTTCTATGCGTTTATCCTGTATCCTGGCGTCGTCTTGCCTTTTCCTCCCCTCCGGGTGATACTGGGGGCATGGACACGGGGGAACTTATCTACCTGTCGAGCCGCCTCTTCCTGGGGGCCCTGGCTTCCTTCTTTGCCATCATGGTCTGGTCAAAAACCAGGGACGCGGTCTGGATGCTCATGGTTATGGGAACCCTGGCAGCCTACATCGAGAACGTCTATGTCATCCTGGATCTCTTTGGCATAAGCTGGGAGAAAACCCCGCTTACCGGTTCGGCGCCCCTCAGCCTTATCCTGCTGCCCGGCCTGGCTAATGTTTTTTTCATCGCCGCCTTCCTGGTAATGGTGATCCGCAAGCGCCGGAAAACCGGCCCGGTAAAGGTACCCGGGCCTCCGCCTCCGGCTATTCAGTTTTAAACCGCTCGACTTCCCGGATCAGCTCATCAATGTCCCTCTTGTTCCGGCCGCTGATCTCGTTACCCGGCTTACCGCGGCGTTGATCCGATCCGATCCGCCCCGGAGGCCGTTTCTTTCATGCCTTTACGCGCGGTCTTGACACGTTTTCCCCCTTTGTGGCAGGATATGAATTCACTCCGGGCCGAGATTTGGCTGGTTCTAAAATTTTGATGGCGGAGCGGCCTCTATCGAGAAGGATACAAGGTTATAGCAAGATGAAGACTGAATTCGTAAAACCCGCCCTGGCGGAACGCAAATGGTTTGTTATTGACGCGGAGGGCAAGGTACTGGGCAGGGTGGCGGCCAAGGCCGCTTCCATTGTCAGGGGAAAGGAAAAGGCGGTTTACGCCCCCCATCAGGAAGTTGGGGATTTTGTGGTGGTGGTAAACGCCGGTAAAATCGTCGTAACCGGCGCCAAAACCCAGCAAAAGCTGTATCACCGGCATTCCGGCTATGTGGGAGGGCTCAAAACCGTCAATTTTGAGAAGCTTATCTCCCGCCACCCCACCGCTCCTCTGGAAAACGCGATAAAGGGTATGCTGCCCAAGGGGCCTCTGGGCCGGAAACTCCTGAAAAACGTAAAAGTTTACGCCGGGGAGGCGCATCCCCACAGCGCCCAGAACCCCACGGCAATCGATCTGTAGCCTTTTTTAAAACCTGGTTGGTTTTAAAAAAGGGCTTTGGAAAAACCGGCCAAAGGACTGGTTTTTCTTTTAAATCTAAAGTTGCTTTTTCAAAATCTGATATTTTGAAAAGCTTCAGTTTGAAAGGCTTCAGAGGTAAGACGAGATGATCAAGAATCTTGGTATCGGTACGGGCAGAAGGAAAACTTCCGTCGCCCGGGTGTATGTCCGGGACGGCAGCGGGAAAATCACCATAAACGGCAGGGACCTGCCCCAATATTTTGTCCAGGGGGAGCACGCCTTGATGGTACGCCAGCCCCTGATGGTAACTTCCAACGAGAACAAGTTTGACATCCTGATAAACGTCTACGGCGGCGGGAGCAACGGTCAGGCCAACGCCTGCCGTCACGGTCTTGCCCGGGCGCTTTGCCAGGTAGATCAGGCCAATTACACCAGCCTTCGGAGCAACGGGTACCTTACCCGGGACTCCCGGATGGTGGAACGGAAAAAGTACGGTCAGGCGGGAGCCCGCCGCCGCTTCCAGTTCTCCAAACGCTAGGAGCCGGTGGGACTTTGTTGGTTTTTTGCATAAATATGCAAAAAATCCCGATTAATGGGCTCCGCGAACCTTTGGTTCATCGAATTAAAGTTCGAGGGCAGTTTGCAAGGTGAAAATCGTCTGTCAGACGGTTTTTGGAGGTTTTATGCGCGAAGCGCGACAAACTGCCAGGCCTGGTGTTTTTTTCTCCCTATGACCATAAACGCCGTAAAAACGGGCGGCGGGATCGATGTAAGGCGTATAGAATTCTCCGACGGTTCCCTTTTTTCCTTCAAAACCTGTTATTTATCCCCCCTTTTCTTTGACGATACCTGCTATACCCCGGGAAAAGAGATTTCTCCCCATGAGGAGGAACGGTTCCGCTTTGCCGCCGCCTGTCTCCGGGCGGAAAAAGCCGCCTTCAGGCTGGTGGCCCGGGCGGAGCAGAGCGTCTCCGGCCTGTCGCGCAAACTGGAAAAGGCGGGCCACCCGGCGGACTGTGTCCGGGCGGTGGCGGCCCGGCTTAGAGAACTGGACATTCTGGATGACCGCCGTTTTGCCCGGTACTGGCTGCGTTCCCGGCTTGCCTGCAAGACCGACAGCCCCCGTAAACTCCTGGCCGGCCTCCGCGGACGGGGAATAGGCCGGGATGACGCTGCCCGGGTTCTGAAAGAGGCCCTGGGCCCGGAGGACGAGGCCGCGCTGCTTAAACGCTACATGACAAAACACCGGCTTTTCCCCCAAAAGGAAAACACGGATACCCCCTGGCCTGCCTCCCTCCGGTTTCTCCTGAAACGGGAGGGTTTTTCCCAGGGGACAATTAATACCCTGGAAGAAAATACCATTTATTAAAATTTTATTCAAAATAGTTGGTCTTTGCCTTTTTTTGCGATATATTTTTCTTGAGCCCTCCTGTACCCATATCATTTTTTAAAGTTAAGGAGAGAAAGGGATGGTCAAGAACAATCAGAAAGTACGGATCTTTTCAGCATTGGAGGTGGCAAATATCTGCGGGGTGGTAAACCAGACAGCCATCAACTGGATTAGAAGCGGGTATTTAAAGGCTTTTACCACTCCCGGCGGGCAATACCGGGTTTACGCGGAAGATCTGTCGGCGTTTTTGGATAAACGGGGAATGCGTAACCCCGCCGAGGTCCTCCATGACATAGCCGGCGCTTCGGCCAGGGAAACAGCGCTGATCATCGATCACGACTGGGACATGAACAACCGGCTTAAAACCTGGTTCCAAAAAAATTTTTCCGGTTACCAGGTGTTTCAAGCCCTGGACGGATTCGACGCCGGCTACAGAATGGCTGTTTCCAAGCCCGGAATCGTGTTTCTCAATGCCGATCTGCCCGGCGCCGACGGATTTGAACTTGCCAAAAGGATCAAAAACGACTCCGGCCTGGGTAACCCCCTGATTGTCGCTTTTGTTAATGATGATCCGGCGGAAACCGGCAAGAGTGCCCCGGCCTTTTGGGTGGACGCCTGTTTCCCCCGGCGCCTGGATCTGAACGGACTCCGGGAAACCATAGGGGATCTGGAAAAGCGGTCCCGGCTGGCCGTTACCGCCTGATACCGTTCCGGGTTAAGGCAGATTTATGGAAAGGCCAGGGAAAGAGCCCCGCGCCGCCTTCAGCGCCCAGGTGGAAGGGCGGGTGCAGGGGGTAGCTTTCCGTTATTCCTGCTGCGCCGAAGCCTGCCGCCTCGGCCTCTCAGGCTGGGTACGCAATACCCCGGCAGGGGGCGTGGAAGTCTGGGCGGAGGGAAGCCGGGAAAAGCTGGAAAGCTTCCTCGCCTGGCTCCACCGGGGGCCGCCCGGCGCAAGGGTTGACCGGGTTAAAAGCGAAGGGGCCGCGGCTCTTGGCGTTTACCGGGATTTTTCGATAATTTGAAAGTAAACGCCGATGCTAACCTGCCGTCCGTCTTTACCGATGCCGAAAGCCTCAGTATGCTCTAAAGAGGAAGCGTTACAGCGCTTTGCGTTCATACCCGGTTTAGCGTAAGCGGCGCCGCCTCATGCGGTGTCCGGTATTTTTTCAGGAGGAGGGGTGTATGCCCGCAGCCAGGACAACAACGAAAGGGACCGTGAAAACCGCCAAAGAGCCTGCCCTTAAAAAGGCTAAAAAGGTGACCTTAGATGACGTATGGGCGACCATAAACGAGATCGGTAAGGCGCACAAAGAGACGGAGGCGGCCATCAGAGAGACCCAGGCCGCCCTTAAAAAGGCCCACGCGGAGAGCGAGGCCGCCATCAAAGAAACCCGGGCCGCCCTGAAAGAGGCTCACGCGGAGACCGAGGCCGCCATCAAGGAGACCCAGAAAGCCCACGCGGAGACGGAGGCGGCCCTCAAGGAGACCCAGAAAGCCCATGCGGAGACCGAGGCGGCCCTCAAGGAGACCCAGCGGATAGTCGGAGACCTGGGTAACAAGTTCGGCGATGAGGCCGAGCACACGCTGATCCCCGGTCTGCCGGAAAAGTTCAAACAGTTCGGCTTTGATTTCGGGGCGATTAGCCGCAACCGGAAGATAAAAAACGAAAAGCATAACATACACGCGGAAATAGACGCTTTTCTGGAGAACGGCACCCAGGCGATGGCGGTAGAGGTAAAGGCGAAGCTTCAAAAGGGAGATGTGGATAACCATATCAGGCGGATGGAAAAGCTGCGCAGGTACGCGGATCTGTACGGGGATGTGCGGGAATATTTTGGGGCGATGGCAGCGACGGTGGTGAATGAAGGGGAGAGGGAGTACGCGCTGGAGAGAGGATTTTACGTGATAGAGCCGTCCGGGGAGGACGTAAAGGTAAGCGAGCCGGATTCGGCGCCCCGTGCTTGGTAAGATGAACGCCACTCCTTTACCCTTCCGGGGGTTCTGTATGAACGGCTTCAGGCTCTCAGGGGCCGCTTGCGAGGAGGGACTATGGGAAAGACACTGGCGGAGAAAATTTTCCAGGCTCATGTGGCGGATCGGCCTTTCGGCGATACCTGGGTGCTCAGGCTGGACCGGGTGTTCTGCCACGAGATCACCACCCCCATCGCCATCAACGATCTGGTGTCGAAGAACCTGGATCAGGTGTTTGACGCCCGGAAGATCAAGGCGGTAATCGACCATGTAAGCCCCGCCAAAGACTCCAAAACCGCGGATCAGGGGAAGATCCTGCGGGACTGGGCAAGGCGGCACGGAATCGAAGATTTCTACGACATAGGCCGGAACGGGGTCTGCCACGCCATCTTCCCGGAAAAGGGTTTCGTGCGGCCGGGATTTACCCTCATCATGGGGGACAGCCACACCTGTACCCATGGGGCCTTCGGCGCTTTCGCCGCCGGGGTGGGAACCACGGATCTGGAGGTGGGCATCCTCAAAGGGGTCTCTGC
>JAISWN010000255.1 GCA_031271075.1 Treponema sp. | reverse complement strand
GTTCAAGGACAAGCTCTACAAACTGTGGAAGGAAAACGAGGAAGTCTACACCGAAGCCCTGGTAAGGCACATCGGCAGACACCTGGATCTTCTGGGGGTGGAGAAGCAGTAATACTGAGGGGGACAGTGTGGACAAAATGATTACCGTTAACTGCTTGAATATCTGGTATAGGCAAGTAGTAAGAGGTACTGCACGCAATCCATTGAACCGCCGTGTACCGAACAGTACGCACGGTGGTGGAGGAAACGAAGTTTCCACGAGGACGGCTACTCAAATAATGGGTAGCCTCCTACCCGATTTTCAATAAACCATATAACTTTCCACCTCTCTCCTGGTTATTTTTAGAAAATCTATTTTTTCTAATTGACATCATTGTAAAATATCACTAATCCATTTTTGGTAACTTTTTTCGTAATATCACTATTTCGTATTTTAAGGAAATCCTCTAATTCATTATATATATTTATTCCACTTAAATCATAATTAAATTCCACCTCGTGAATAATCTTTTTTTCCACCACTTTATTAATTACTTTTTCTCTCAATCCAGGATTAGTAATTAATCCATTTTTAACGGTAATAATTCCCTGTTTAATTTCACTATTTATATCAGAGACACTCACACCATTATTATTGACCACCAATAATTCACTCATTTCACACTCTCCTTTTAGAGGGAAAATATCCCTCTTATATATTAACCACCATTTTTGGGAAAATCCCCTTTTGGAGGAAATATCCCATTTTTCCCTCCATTTTCCTGGGGGTATATAATAATGTCACGCATTTGTCAACGTTTTTCGTAGAATTCTTGCGGAAATTTTGGGGCATAACTTTATTGTATGACAGGAAGGGCCGAGCCCGCCTAGTCCCGAATTACCCGTTTTTCCTGCCAGCGCCCCCCAAGCCAGCGCCGGTAGAACAGAAAGGAGCGGGCGAACCAGTCGGCGACCATGGCCCAATAGACGCCCATGGGCCCCATTTTGAAAACCAGGGAAAGGAGGAAGGCGCTGCTGACCCGCAATACCCACATGGACGAGGCTCCAGCCGCGAGGCAGTACCGGGCGTCTCCGGCGGCCCGCAGGGCGTTGGGCAGGCAGGAACTTACGGGCCAGACCAGGGGATTGATAAGGCAGAGTATCCAAAGGTACTGAAGGGACAGGGCTTGGGCTTCGGGGCTCAGGTTAAAGAGCCGGAGCAGGGGATTCCGGAAAACATAGGTGATAATACTTATGCCGATAATCAGGGTGTAGGCCATCTTCATCAGGGTTACTACTTTGCCCCTGGCTTTCACGTAATCCCCGGCGCCCACATACTGGCCCACAATGGTGATCATCCCAAGGCCAAAGGCGCTGGTGGGCATAAAGGCGGCGGAATTTATCATCATGCAGACGGCGTTGGCCGCGATGGCGTAGGAGCCGAAGCCGGCAAGCAGCCGGGATGTGCATAGCTTTCCCAACTGTACCATGGAAGCCTCAAGCCCGCCGGGAATACCGATGCCGAGGATAGTCCGGATCATCGCCGGTTCCACCCGGAACTTGAAAAAGCCGAGCAGGTTCAGGGGAAGCGCCTTCCTGCGGGAGAGGAGCATCCCCATGAGGATCCATGAGGCGGCAGCACAACTGAGCAAAGTGGAAAGCGCCGCCCCGGCCACGCCGATCCGGAAGACAAAGATGAAGATAGCGTTACCGGCGATATTAACGATGTTCACCGCCAGGGATACCAGCATGGTGATCCGGCTGTTCCCCATGGAGCGGAACAGGGCGGCGCCGGCGCTGTACAGGGCCAGGAAAGGATAGGAAAGGGCGGTGATAAAAAAATAGGTCCGGGCGGCCCGCATCACGTCCCGGTCGATATGGCCGTAAATAAGGGCCAGGATCTGATCCCGAAGGATCAGCGCCGCCGCCATGACGGTCAGGGAAACCGCCAGCCCCGCGTAGACAAGCTGCCGGGCCGCCTTGCGGGCGTTTGGGTAGTCCCCCCGCCCGATATACTGGCTGGTAACCACCGCCCCGCCGGTAGCCAGGGAGCCAAAGAGGGTAATCAGAAGCAGGTTGATGGTGTCCACGATGGATACCCCGGAAACGGCGTATTCCCCCACGGAACTCACCATCAGGGTGTCCACGATACCCATGGTAACCAGCAGCATCTGCTCAATTACCAGGGGCCAGATCAGGCGGAGGATAGCCCGGTTATCCCACTCCATCCTTAGTCCCTGATCACCTTCTGCCCCATCCAGCGTCCGCTTTTCCAGCGGACAAAATAGGAGACCCCCCGGCCGATGAAGTCCCCGCCCATGGCAAGCCAGACTCCGACGGGCCCCAGTCCCACCCAGAAGGAGAGGATATACGCCGCGCTTACCCGGATGGTCCACATGGAGATGGCGGCCACAACCATCACGTAGCGGGCGTCCCCGGCGGCCCGCAGGGCGTTGGGCAGGGCGAAGCTCATGGGCCAGCCGAATATCATGGACACACAGTGGATCCGGAGGAATATTCTCGCCAAATCGTGGGCTTCGCCGCTCAGGTTGAAAAGGCCCACCACCTGCTCCGTAAAAATAACGATAAGCCCGCTGATCACCCCCATGGTACCGTAGGCAAGCTTCATGATCCGGGAAGTCTGCTTTTTGGCCGCCTCGTAGTCCCCCGCCCCCACACATTGGCCCACAACGGTAAGGAGGGCCATGCCGTAGGCGGTTCCGGTCATAAACGAGAAGGAATTGATTACCGAGGCGATAGCATTGGCGGCGATGGCGACGGTTCCGAAGGCGGGGAGGATCCGTTGGGTAAGGAGACGGCCGATCTGAAACATGGAACTTTCAAGGCCGCTGGGAATACCTACGTTGAGAATGTTCCTGAGCATGGAACGGATGAACCGCACCTTAAAGAGCCCGTGGATGACCAGGGGCCGGCCGTGTCCCCGGACAAGGAGGATAAGGGTGATCAGGGCCGCGATAAAACGGCTGGTAAAGGTGGATATGGCCGCCCCAAGCACCCCCAGGTGGCATACAAAGATCAGGAAGGCGTTTCCTGCCACGTTTATCACATTCACCAGAATCGCTATCCGCATGGTAACTACGCTGTTCCCCACCGAGCGGAACAGGGCGGCGTCGGCGTTGTAAATCGCCAGGAAGGGATAGGAAAGGGCGGTAACCAGAAAATAAACAGCCGCCGCCTCCATCACATCCGGGGCAAGGCGGCCGTAGAGCAGGCGGATGATCGGACGGCGCAGCAGAAGGGCCAGAGTCATGATGATAAGGGAAATAAGGGTAACCGCGTAGATAAGCTGTTTGGCCGCAAGGCCGGCGTTTTTGTTGTCCTTCCTGCCGATGTACTGGCTGGTAACCACCGCCCCGCCGGTACACATGGCGGCAAAGGCAATGATCAGGAGGTTGTTGATGTTATCAACGATGTTGACCCCGGAAACGGCGTATTCCCCCACGGAACTCATCATCACCGTGTCCGCGGCGCCCATGGTAACCGCCAGGGCCTGTTCAACGATCAGGGGTAGCAGCATCCGCAGGAGGGCGCGGCTGTTCCACTTCTCCATCATCGACTGGGCGGGAGGGAGATTCAACTAAGGTTCCACTCTCTTTCGATCCCGGGGGAAGAGACTCGCCTCCTTTACGCTCCCCAAACCAAGGATCTTTTGGGTAAGCCGCTCGCAGCCGATGGCGAAACCGCCGTGGGGCGGGCAGCCGTATTTAAAAATTTCAAGGTAGCCCCTCATGTTTTCCGGTTTCAAACCGAATTTGGGCAGGGCTTCCACAAAGGCCCTGTAGTCGTGCTGCCTGCGGCTGCCCGAGGTGATCTCCAAACCCCGGAATATGGCGTCGAAACTCATGGTAAGGGATACCGGGGGGCCTCCCGGGGAAGCCCCCTCCTTCTCCAGGGGGTAGGTGTAGAAGGGCCGGTAACGCCGGGGGAACTCGTTCACGAACAGAAGATCCACCCCGTATTCCTTCAGGGACCATTCGCTGAGGAGCCGCTCGGCCTCGGGGTTGATGTCGAAGATCCTGGCGGCCCCCTTCCGGCCCTCCGAAACGGCCGTATCGTTAACGATCCTCAAAGCCTCGTCGTAGCTCACCGTGGGGGCCTTGGCCACCGCCTCCGGCAGGGGAACCGCCGCGTTCCAGGCCGCAAGATCCGGCCCGTTCTTCCGGGCAAGCTCCTCGAACACCGCGGCAAGAAGCCCCTTTTCCAGTTCGATGAGTTCCCGCTCCGACTCGATAAAGCCCATCTCCACATCCAGGGAAACGTACTCGTTGATATGCCGGGGAGTGTCGTGCTTCTCCGCCCGGTAAACCGGCCCGATCTCAAAGACCCGCTCCAGGCCGGCGGCTACCAGGGCCTCCTTGTAAAGCTGGGGGGACTGGGCCAGGAAGAGCTTCCGGTCGAAATACTCCACCGCGAAGAGGTTGGTTCCCCCCTCGGTGCTCCCGGCGGTAAGTTTGCTCGACTTGATTTCGGTAAAGTCCTGCCCCCGCAGGTAATCCCCAAAGGCTTCGATGATGGTGGCCTGCACCTTGAAAATGGAACGTATCCGGGGGTTCCGGAGGGAAAGCATCCGGTTGTCCAGGATCGTCTC
>JAISWN010000353.1 GCA_031271075.1 Treponema sp. | reverse complement strand
AATTTCAAAAACCCCGAACAGGGCCGGCAGCTTCGCCGCCGGTATCTGCGGGGAATCCCTCCCCAGTAACGCTACCCCCCGCAGGTAAGGGGAATCTTCGGCGTTGACTTTGTCGTATTCGTAAATCTCCGCCGAAACGTACCTTAATTTGTTTTCCGCTATCGCCTTTTTCACGTCGGCAGAAAACTCCGGGATGTCCGCGTACACCTTCCCGGAACCGTCCATCCTCAGGCTTTTTACCCACCCGTGGGCGTACTGGGACTCGTCGGTGTTGTTGTAAAACCGGTGGCCTATCACCACCGGGGCCGCCAGGTTCTTTTCCGGGTCGTAGGCTTCCGCCAGCTTTTGCACCCGCTCCTTCGGCCAGTCCCCATACGATCCGCCGCATAGAGTACCAAAAGCCCCTATATGACACGTCATGAGGCTTTTTCGCAATTTTGAGAATTTTGTTTCCGGGGGGATTTCCGGCAGCTTTGCTGTCTTATATCGGTTCGCCGAAAAGGCCTACCAGTCTGCCGCGCCGCTTGGGCGGGGGCAGGATAGGTAGCCCGTATTCGTCAACCTTTTTTTGAGGCTTGGCGGGTTTCTCTTTCTGTCTGGTTATATAATACTCGACAATTTTCATCGCCGTATCGGGCGGCACGATATGTCCGAAGCCGTCCGCTTTCTGATAATCTTTACGGTTAACCAATTCGTATTTTTCTTTTACCCGCCGCCACCAGCCTTCATAAGACTGCCGGACTCCGGATAGTAGAACGTGTACACCCGGGAAAGCCGGTTGAACGCCGCCCCGATGTTACGCCGGTCGTTCCCCGCCAGGTCTTCCCTTACCAAATTGTGCGCCTGTGCCGCCGCGTAGCTCCCCTTGTCCCCTATCTCCGTGGTCAGCGTCTGCCCCAGTACCGCCTTGGATACCTCCGCATTCGCCGCGTCAACAAATTCCCGGTGGATATTGGAGACGCTCCCCTTGTTCGCCAGGCTTTCTATCGTGACTTCCAACCCTTCCGGCACTATCGCTACCGCATCCGCTATCATTCTCTGTAGAGATTCAAAAAGGTCGGCCCTGTACCGGTCGTCCACGTTGTTGGGGTATTTCCCGTACATGAAAGCCCCGCCGTATCTCTCCACGAAAACAACCCACCATTGCCATCCCGGCCTTTTAAAGGTCAGCGGCCAGAAACACTTGGAGAAAAGCTTGGAACCGTAGGGGTTGACGTAACTGGCCCCGTGCCGCACGACAAGAAAACGGTTCCCCGGCAGTTCCTTCCCCGCGTCGGGCCCGGTTCCCAGCACCATGCGGTTTTCGGACGTGAACCTGAACCATTCCGGGGGCTTGCCTACGATGTCGCCGATCCCCCATTTCCCATCCCGGGCCTCCCACAGTATTTCCAGCGGCGAATACCCGTAGGCAACCGCTTCCATCATCTCCTCTATGATTCGCGGCACGTCCAGGCCCTTTAACTCTTCCCCGAAGGCTTCCCCCGCCGCCTTCTCCCCAGGCCCGTCCCCGCCGGCCTCCACGAACCACTCCGCCCCGGCGATAGTTGAACGGCGCACACTCCACACGCTTTCAAGATGGCTGTCTCCCAGAAGCTCCCGCAGCGCCGGAATCCCTTTCCCCATTTTCCGGAGAACCGGATCGGAGTCCGGAAGCGTCCGCATGATCCTCACAAAATCGTTTATCCGCGCCCTCGTGGCGAAATGGTTCCCCCCCTCGAAATTGATGTCCGGCGTTTCCGAGAGGGGCTTCCCCGGTTTCTCCGCCTTCCCGGCCGGGGCCCACGCGCCGAAATTCTTTCCCTTCGCCTTCACCGGTACCCCTCCAGCAGCCGCGCCGCTTCCCGGGGGTAGCCGCTCTTGGGCAGCCCCGCCTTCCGCCGCCGCGCGTACTCCAGCAGTTTCCTTACCACCCCCTCAAGCGCGTCAGGGCCGTCCTTGTATTCCCCGTCCGGAAACTGCAGCAGCTGGTCTATCAGTTCCTTCTGATCCGGATCGGTTTTCAGAAACCTGATAACCCCGTTCTCTACCGGCGCGGATAAAGTCCCCTCTATCCGCGTGTCCTTATGGATACTGTTGGTCTCCGCCCGGTAGGGAATCGAGTAACCTTCCATCTCCCTTTTCGCCGCCAGCACTTCTCCCAGGATGGCCTGGCCGCCGTTGTCCTCAAAATACATGTACATGGGGCTCTGTACCCGCGTCCCCCCGTCCGGAGATGGCATGTTGTAGATCTGGTACATCCCGTCAATCATCCGGGCCACCGACTCTTTCCTAATCCGCGCCCTCAGCACGTAGATAACCCCTTCGGCTGTTATCCCCGCGCAGACCGTGGCTTTGTAGCAATGCTTTTCCTCATGTTTTACCGATGGATCCGTCCAGCTTAAAACGCAGCTGAACCGCACCCCCGCCAGTTCCTCCGGCGCGTATCCCCTTATGCACTCATCCCGGAAAATCCGCTCCCCCAGGGCCACCGGTATCAGCTGGTATTCCTGCGCGTAGGCGGCCGATCCTATCGTCCGCTTTAGCCGCGCCAGCCGGGATGCCGGAAACGCCTCCTTCCATGTCGGCTTCCCCCGCTCCTCCGCCGGATACTTGTAGGTCTTTACCGGATTTATCTCGTCCGTCCCCTTCTCAAGCGTGCTGACCACACACCGGGTGTTAAGCGGCGTCGCCACTATTACCGCGCTGTAGTTTTCCGCCAGGGCCGGGACAAGATCCTGCATTATCCAGTCGATAGTAGACCTCACAAACTTCCCGCTCCGCGCCCGCTGCCGGTTTTGGATATCGTCCATCCTCACGTAGTCGGGCCGGTTGGGGCCGTGCACAAAGCCGCGCGGATCCTGCCCGACGGATATCGCCCGGACGCCGGCCTTCTTCCCGCCCAAACCGGGAACGGTTACCGAAAAACGCTTGATCCCCGGGCGTTTCCCCAGAGGAAAAAAATCGCCGAAATCGTTTTTTAACCGCGGGTTGTAAAACAGTTCCAGCAGGATCCTCCCGGTAAAGAGGGCGCTCTTTTCCTCGTTATAGCTGGAAAAAATCATGAAATTGCGTTTGCCGTAGGCTATCTCGTGGACGGGATCCAGCAGGGTAAAGAAAGTACTCTTCCCGCTCCCCCGGAACGCCTCAAGCAGCACCGGCTCGTTCTCTATGCGCCGGATTTTTTCCCACTCCCCGTGGAACCGGGAAAACTCCGCCGGAACGTATTCGGGGAAGTATGTCCTGGCAAACTCGGCGATGCTGTTTTCGCACCTTTTCTTCCGTTCCACTTTTTCTTTTTCCGAATTGTCCGGGAACAGGGGGCGGCTCAGTATCTCTTCCCTGAGCTCGTTCCACGCGGATTCAAGCTGTTTCAGCGTTTTAATTATCCGCAATCAGAACCCCCTTCTTGGCGGAGTGTTCCGCCAGAGCCTGGTAGATGCTGTCCCAGTAGGGATCCAGCTTTGCCTTCAGTTCCGGCTGGTTTTCCGCCAGCCACCGGTTCGCTGTCTTTATCAGATCCAGCGACACGCTCAGGTACTGCCCCCGGATATCCAGCTTTTTTGCATTGCTTATGTGCTTCGTGAAAGCGTCGGCCGTCTGCGGGTTCAGCATCAGTTCCGGGTTTTCGCTGATCTGCAAGATCGCTCCGCGTACCGCAGCGAGGTACATCCCGATAAGCTCAACGCCGCTAAAACGGTAAATCCGCCGTTTCTTTTCCCAGTCCCCTTTCTCGTCCTGCGCCGCCTCCGCCTTCCACCGGTACACCGTCCCCGCGTTCACCCCCAGCCGCTCCGCGATGGCAGGGCAGGCCAGGTCTTCCCTGACGTAGAGTTCTTCCGCCTGCTGCTTTTTATCCGCCAGGGCCACTTAAGCTTTCCGTAATTCCTTTAACTCGGTTTTCACTTCCAAAAAACCGGTCTTAATATCGCTTTTGATCTCCTCAAGGGATTTATCAATCGCTTTCTGTGTAGTCTCTACCGCCGTTATCCGCTCGCTGTGGCGATTGAGCAGGCCGTACAGCTCCCGGTAATGTCCTTCCCCCGACGCCCGATCCTCCTCGGCGCGTTCCCTCATAAGTTCAAGCATGTCGTCGGATCGCTTTATCGCCGCCGCCAGCTGCTCCTCCGCCCGGGTGACCGCTCCGGCAAGTTCCCCCTTGGACGCGCAGTTCTCCAGTTGCCTGGTCTGCGCCCCGTTCGTCTCTATCGCCTGGGACAGTTTTCCCTTGATGACACCCACCGCGATTAATACGCCCCCAAGGGAGACGCCGACCGCGATTAGCGAAAACACAAAGCCAGAACTAACCACGGCCGCGACCTCCGGAACATGTTTTTAAATAAGGAGACGCGGGGCGGCATAAGGAACCGCCCCCTTCCCGCCGGATCTTCCCGGGCGGATTTTTATACCCCGCTGTCACCGCCCCTCCCCATAAAAACCAATAATTATTTCCAGCCGCGCCGCGTATTCCCTCATGGCTATCACGTTCCTTTCCAGGGCCCGGTAGTCTTCATACGACAGCCACAGGCCCCCATCCCTATCCTCAAACGTTACCGGCTCCGTTTCCGGCGCTTCCGGCGCCGGCGGACGCAGCAGCTTTAATGTCTCTTCCGGGCTTACCGTTTCCGTCGTCCCGCAGGAAAAGACTGTTAGCCCGGCCAGCAAGGCCGCTGTCAGAAGTCCGGGCAAGTTCCGTCCGTTCCGCATCCGCTCTCTCCTCCGCCTCCGCGGCTTTGTCCAGGGTTTCCCGGAGCCGCGCGGCTTCTTCGTTTACCTGCCGGAACGCCCCGTGCAGGGCTTCGGTTTCCTTCTCCGCCTTCTTTGCCCGCCTCCCCTGGAGCCGGGCGACGATATAGAGGGCCGCTACGCACAGCAGCAGTACCGCTATGACGATCAGCAGAAACCGGATCATCCGGGGATGGCCCCCGTTTCCCGGGACCGCTCCGGCGGATACGGCTGTTTCCGCGCGGCCCCCAGGGGGCCGAATATGTTCCCCATGACCATCGACAGATCCACCGGCGCGAATATCACCACCACAAAGGCGGCGGTCTTTATCGCCGCGTCTATATCCAGCGCGGGGGAGACCGTGGCCTTTAACACCAGCGCCCCCACCGCGATTGTCGCCCCCAGGATCTTCGCCGCCAGGGACAGCGGCTTTCCTTTCAGTTCCATCTCCGCGCTCCCTCAAAAAAGCGGGGGAAAAGGAAAGAAGCGGAAACCTTCCCCCCCGCAAAATGCTGTTACAGCAACTATACGGGCGAGGCACTGATAAAATAAAGCACGGTTTCTCACAAAATTAGTTCAAAAAAAGCCCTCCCGGGCGGGAGGGCCTTAAAGCGTTGCTACTCTTTTTTACTTGCCGGCCCGCGCGCAAGCCGGTTGACCTGCTCCTGCATCCGCTGTAATTCGTCCGCCAGCAGCCAGCCGACTTCCGGCAAGGTATCGTCCGCCAGGCGTTGATTGTTGACCGCCTGCAATAATTCGGCGACCGCCTTGCTTTTCGCTATGCTTTCGCAGAGATGCCCCGACACCTCGAATATCACATCAGGCATCGCCGTCCCCCTTCGCCGGCAGTCCCAGGGGGAAGCCGGGGCCGTCGAGGGCGCCGGCGGCTTTCCGCGCCGTCCTTCGGTCAGGCACACGGCGGCAGAGCGCAAGAGCATCACCGGAAACGGTGAGGCCAAGGACGGCGGCGGCGTTTTCCATGATGCCCGCAGGCAGGCGGCGCTTCCATTCGAGAATGTTGGTCGGGTGCACGTCAAGCAGCTTGGCGATGTCGGATTGCGTTATCGGCGGCCTGACCGCCAGATAATAGACCAGCCGGTTGATCTTCTGGATATTCAGGTCGGCGCAACCTATGAAGCGGCTGTAGATAAGCCCGGCTATCCGGTGGGCTTCTTCCTGCCCGTCCGGGCCGAATGTCCCGGTACGGCGGATTTGCGGCAAGACCGCGGTGAAGACCCACGTCTTGAACCGCTCCGCTTCCGGCTTGCGGGATGGAAGATGAGCCGGTACAGCCCCGGCTCGTTCACGGTCAGCATTTCCTGATCGCCGCCGAGGGTGTAGACAGTATCTACACCCTTTTCGTTTTCAGGAAGCAATTTTGCCAATGTATCACGGCTATTTTTGATTCCCAGAATGTCGCATACATCCTTGGCGATAAACCAGGGCGCATCATTGACCAGTACCGTGCGGACGGTACGATCCCCGTAGACGAACGGCGTTAACTGGTCGTTTTGCCGTTCGGTTTTGTTCGTGTCCATAGGACACCTCCACGTGTGTTTGGTATCGGGGCATAAAAAACCCCGAGTGTTACCAAGTCCACGTGAGACTCCGGGCCCTCGCGGGTACCCGACACTCGGGGTAAATTACAAGGTTGCTGTCAGGGCATAAAAATAGCCGCTGAACTGTCGAGCGCGGTCAGCCCGCACGTGGATTT
>JAISWN010000221.1 GCA_031271075.1 Treponema sp. | reverse complement strand
TAACGTTCCGGTTGTTTATGACGTTTTTGCAGCCCGAATAAGGGCTTGCGTAGCAAGACCAGGGCTGCAAAAATGTGGCGGAGCTTTGGCGTGGGAATGAAGCGTAGCGGAATGACCTAGCCAAAACGTAGCCCGAGCCGCCTACTGGCGGCGAAGCATAAACAATCCTGTTATGCGAAGTGCGCCTTGTTTTATATCAATTGGTTGTATATTCGTTTGCATAATCAATGACACATAAATAAGTGAAGTTTGAATGACTGCCTATTGCACCTCCAGAATATTTAAAACTTCTATTTAAAATATTATTCCTATGCCCCCGGCTTGAAACACCATCATCTATTAACAGTTGTATCACAATGTCTCTTCCCGTATTATGACCATAACTAATATTCTCACCAGCGCCCCCATTCCATTTTCCATATCGATTAATACGTTGTCCCATTGAACTTCCATCACTTCCTGTATGGCCTGTAATACCTTTTGGACCAGTATCATTAGCATGATCTTTAGCGGCAAGGAATAGACCTTTGACAGGAAGCAACGGAGATATACTCTGCCGCCTAGATAAATCGTTTATGCAGGATTGTATCCCGTTCTTGCCCTCTTGAGTGCTTGAATAAACAGTTTCTCCAGGAGCAAGATAACTATTGGCCCCAAAAGGCCCACCCCAATTATATTGAAGCATTGGTTTTATATATAATTCCGCATACTTTTTAGGATTAGTCCTTGCTTTATTCATTTCCAGAACAACATCTTTTTCGGCACCTGTTAAATAATCCTCATTTGCCGCTGTATCAAGGGCGGCAATATCCCAATTAGCAGCATCGGGATCACCTCTTCTATTTGAATCGTTTCTGACAGGCTGATTGGAAGCAATAGACGTTCCACTTTGGGAACTATTGGAAGAATTTAATTGTGAAGTAGAAAATATATCTCCAAAATTTATTCCCAACGTCTCACATGAGAAAAATATAACACTCATTCCAAAAAACAATATACCAAACACACTTTGCCGCTTCATAGATTTCCTCCTATCTACCGTGAATTTCATCATGGGTTACAACATGAACAATCTGTAAATTATCAAAGGCATCAGTACCACCTTGATTTTTGGGACGTTTATGATGAACTTCCCATCCAAATTCTGAGCCTTTTTGTCCATAACTTTCTTTATTAATTGGACGCTTTTTACAATCACGAGCCTTTGTTGTTGACTTTCCGAGGGCAGAATTCCATAACTTCATTGCTTTATCATGATCCAACATAATCTATTCTCCTATGATGTATCCTACACAATTTCCAAAAAATGTCAAGGCGCATTTCGCATAACAGTATATATGCGAATCAACAAGCTCGCCCTGAAGTCGAACCTGCGTTTCGCTTACCCATGGCCGGCCAGGACTTTCCCCCGCTGGCCGGTAAGTTCCAGGTAGGCCATATCGGCGAAACCGAGGCCGGCGTTTTTGGTAAAATCCCTGGCGTACTCGTCCCAGAGCATGTCCTCGTACATCTTGCCGGCGAAGCCTTCGTCAATGAAGCCCGATTTCTGCACCGTGTTCCTCATGCCGGAAAGCAGGGTTTTGACCAGAAAAGTCTCCAGTTCCAGGCACTGCTCGTAAAGTTTGCCGGTTTTGTCGATAAGGGGCTTGGACCCGGCGCCTTGCGGAGGGATGCCGGCGGGTTCCTTTCCCCCTTCCCCGGCCCGGTTTTTCGCACTTTCCAGAAGTTCCGCGAAAGAAGAAGCCGGCGGATCGGAGGCCGGGGAGCCGGAAGAGGCCGCGGAGAAAGGCACGAAAGCCTGATTTTGCGGATAACCGCCTATGACAGAAAGACTACCCATAAGCCCTCACTCCTCACTTCTATTACTCCCTCAAAAAACTACCGTTTCAGGCTGGTTGCCGTGCCGAGCATGTTGTCGCTGGTCTGGATGGTCCGGGACTTGAACTCGTAGGCCCGCTGGGCCACGATCAGATCCACCATCTCCCGCACTACCGACACGTTGGACATCTCCAGGAACTTGTGGACGATCTGCCCCATGCCCTCGTAACCGGGCCGGCCGGGGATAGGATCGCCTGAGGCGTTGCTCACCTTGAAGAGGTTCTCCCCCACCGCGGTAAGGCCCACGGGGTTGGGGAAACGGTAGAGTTCAAGCCTGCCCACGTCCACCGGCGCGTTTTCGTCTATCTGGGGGACCAGAACCGAAACCCGGCCGTCCTTGGAGACGGTGATCTTCTCCGGAAGGAAACCTTCGGGCATAACAATATCCGGAAGCACCCAGTAACCGTTGCTGGTCACGAGCCGCCCGGTTTCGTCGATTTTAAAGGCCCCGTCCCGGGTATAGGCCCAGCTTCCGTCGTACATCTGGATACGGAAGAAGCCTTCCCCGTTTATGGCCATGTCGTAGACGTTTTCCGTGTTCTGCAGAGCCCCCTGGCTGAACATCCGCTGGGTGGCGGCTATCTTGACCCCGTGGCCCATCTGGACGCCCACCGGAACCACCGTGTCCTCCGTGGCCGGGGTTCCCGCGACCTTTACGGTCTGGTAAAGCAGATCCTCAAAATCGGCCCGCATCTTTTTGAAGCCCGAAGTGTTCACGTTGGCAAGGTTGTTGGAAATCGTGTCGATGTTGGCCTGCTGGCCTATCATGCCCGCGGCCCCTGTCCATAAGCTCCTGACCATATTACTCCCCTAACTTAGCCGTTCAGCCTGGTTACCTGGTTGATAAGGGTACCCAGCATGGCGTCTTCCGTCTGAATAAGTTTCTGGTTCGCCTCGTAGGCCCTATTGACCTCGATCATGCGGACCATTTCCGCCACCGGCTCCACGTTGGAGGCCTCGGTGAATCCCTGGACCACCCGTGGCCGGCTTCCCGCTTCCAAGATCCGGGCGGGGCCGGAGGTGTCGCTTTCCCGGTAGAGGCTGGACCCCTGCTTTTTCAGATACCGGTCAAGGTCGAATTCCACGATTTTAAGGGTATCCAGCAGGGCGGTTTCGTCCCAGGCGTTGTTCTCCCGGGAGATCATCAGGGAAGGATCGTCGGCGTAGGCGGCGTTGATCCAGACCCGGCCGTCTTTATCAACCTGGAAGTTGTTGGCCTTGACCCGGAGGGCGCCGTTCTCCCCCAGCACCGGGTAGCCTTCCTTGGTTTCCAGGTAACCTTCCTTGCCCAACTGGAAGGAGCCGTTCCGGGTGTAACGATCCCCCCAGGGGGTAGCCACCACGAAGAAGCCCTTGCCGTCCAGGGCAAGATCAAAATCACTCTGGGTTTCCTTAAGCGCCCCCTGATCGAAGGCGGTGTAAAGCTCGTTGAGTTCCACCCCCGTCCCCAGCCTTCCCATGATGGGGGCGGCGTCGGCGGAGCCGAAGGGATGCAGGTAGACCCCGTCGTCATCGGTCCGGCGCAGCAGCAGTTCGGGAAAGGCTTTGAAGGCGGCCACATCCCGTTTGTAACCGCCGGTGTCTATGTTCGCCAGGTTGTTCGCCACCGCGTCAAGCCGCCACTGCTGGGCCCTCATGCCGCTGGCGCCGGTATACCATCCTCTTACCATGTTTTGATTATCGGTTTTTAGTGAATCATTCTGAAAAAAATCCGTACCGCTTCAGATCCACCCAGAGGCCGGAGGGGCTGGGTTTGGGCCCCGCCCGGCGGGAGACGCGGACCCCCTCGGCCCGCAGAAGCCTGGCCTGGAGGAGCCCGCCCTCCTCCCTGGGCAGGGCGATGAAGCCGTCGGCCCGGATGATCCGGTGCCAGGGGAGCTTCTCCTTGTCCGTCAGGGTATGGAGAACCCGCACCACCTGCCGGGCCCCGTTGGGGAAGCCCGCGGCCAGGGCTATATCCCGGTAACAGGAGACCCTGCCCGGGGGCACGGCGCGGATCGCCCTTACGATGCGGCAGGTTCCTTCGGTCATCAATTTCTAAGGCTTAACGGTTTTCCGCAGCGCCTCAAGCTCCTTTAAGACGGTCTCTCCGTAGAGTATATAATTGGCGGGGATATTGTAAATGATATAGTCGTTTAACTCGGAGGAGTAGTTGACTATTTCCGCGGAATGAACCTTTCCGGCATCCCTGCTGAAAAGGGGATAATCGGGGTTTGAAGGGCTTATGTTTTTAAAGGTTATGATCTTCCCCTCTTCGGCATAGAGGCGGAGAATTTCCGGGCTGGTAAGGTACTTTAATATTTCCACCGCCCTGCCGGGGTATCGGGAATTGGAGGGGATAAAGTAGCCGTCGTTGCTCCCCAGCAGATGATCCTGCCCGGGTTTTCCCATATTGGGCCAGCTTACCACGGCGGTCTCAAAAGCGCCGGCCACAATGCCGCTGATGGTAACCGATGCGCTGCCGTTTACATTTGCCAGGATAGCTATTTTCCCCCGGGCAAAACCGGCCAGGGCCTGATCGTTGGTAACCGTCAAGGCCGCCTTGCCGGGGTAGAGGTACTCCCGGTCATAAAGGGTTTTGACATTCTCAAACACCTTCTTTACCCGGGGATCCGTAAAGGGAATCTCCCCACGGGTAAAGGCTTCCAGTTCGGCGCCGGTGTCCCATATCTGCATAAGACCGTTCCGTACCAGCCAGGAGTTCCAGGTGGAATTGATCCCCAGGGGATAAGCGCCGGTGTATCTTTTTATTTTTCCGCAGATATCGACAAATTCCTCCCAGGTCCACTGATCCTTCAGTTCAACTCCCGCCCTGGCCGCCAGTTCCCGGTTAACCTGCAGGAGGGGGTAGCTTGTCCGGAAAGGCGCCGCGTAATTTCTACCGTCAAAACAGCCGTCTTCAAGAACCCCGTCTATCCAGGAATCCCGCCAGGCGGGATCGGCCTCCAGGTAGGGACTCAGATCCAGAGCCATGCCATTGTTGATAAAAGTCCGCATCTGGTGGGGCCAGAAAAGCACCAAATCGACACGGTCCCCGGAAACAAAAGAATTTTTGATGATGTTTTCCACCTGGGCGTCGTCCCTGATCCGAGAGTTGATGTTGATGTCCGGAAAACGGGCCCGGACCAGGGGCAGCACCTTTTCCCGGGTGAGGCTGACGGCATCGGTTTCTATCATCAAGGTCATGTCTATCTTTTTGTCCGCCGCCTTTTCACTCCCCGCCGCGGCTCTTCCCCCGGCGCCGAGGGGCGGCAGGATTCCGAGCCAGAGGATCGCCAAAAACGGGAAGAAGCCCCGGTATTTTTTCACGCTACCCTCCCGGGATCTTTCCGGCCCGGCTGTTTTTCCGGTACTCGCTGGGGGAGCAGTTGTAGGTTTTTTTAAAGACCTGGGTAAAATACACAGAATCCTTAAAACCCGTATTGTCCGCTATTTCCGAAATCCGCTGATCCGTATGCTCCAGAAGGTACACCGACGCCTCCAGGCGGGTTTGCTTTACATAACGGTTAAAGGTAAGGCCGGACTTTTGCCTGAAAAGGCTGCAAAAGTAATTGGGGCTCATCCGGAGTTCCTTCCCCAGGGCCCGGATACTCAGATCCGCCGAAAGGTGGGTGTGTACATACTCCGCCGCCCGGCTAACCCGGCTGTCGGCAAAACGGGGGGGAGGGGGCTTTCCGGCGATTTCCGGCCCCGGGACGGACTTTTCGGCGGCAATTTTTCCCTTTAACTCCTCCACCAGCCGGAGGAGGTTCTGTATCTTCACCGGCTTCAGTTCATAGGCGTCGGCCCCGTAACGTATGGCCTTCTGGAGGTATTCAAAATCGTCATAGCCTGAGATAAGGATTACCTTTATCCGGGGAAAAAGTTCTTTTATGGCGTGAAGAAAATCCAGGCCGTCCATGCCGGGCATACGGACATCGGAAAGAACAATATCCGGCGCCGTCTCGCGGGCGGCTACCAGCCCCGCAAGGCCGTCTCCGGCGATCTGTACTTCCTCAAAGCCCAGGCTTTCCCAGTCAACGCCGTTTTTGATTCCTTCAGCAATTCCGAATTCAACCATCTGGAGCCTTGCCCGAAACAGTCAGGAACAGGCTGCGCCAGTCTTCGTGGAGGTAGCGGCTCGTTTCGTAACGTAATCCCCCAAAAAAGTTAGCC
>JAISWN010000137.1 GCA_031271075.1 Treponema sp. | reverse complement strand
CTGTGAAAAACTCACCCCGGAGGAGGTCATAAACTGGCACCCTGTAGGGGGTATATCCTGGGAAGAACGCGCTCGGCGCATGAAAGCGGCGGGAATCACAGACCGGAAGCAAACCCCGACCCTGGAAACGGTATCAAACAAATGAAAACCGTACAGGACTACATGAACGATCCCCGGTACTCAACGATCCGGGGCTTATGGCCGCCCCGGGAACCGCCTCTGAAATTGTCAATTATGCCGGCCAGGGCAAACTGAAGCCCCGGCAACCGGTTACTTAGTAGCGGCCTACTCTCCTCAAAAAACCCTCCAGGAGGCACGAGAAGGCCTCTGGGAGGCGTTTTTTGCCCCAATGGGCTCCCCCCTCTCTGCTATGATCGGATAGGCCATTATAGGACATACCGTCCCGGATTCTTCATGTAGACACAAAATAGAATAGAGTTGTTCGGAAACTTCAGTTTCCGAACAAATTCCGCTGAAAACAGCAAAATGCAGGGCATTTTGTAGGATTTGTTCGAGAACCAACCGGGTTCTCGAACAAGTCTAATCAATCACGATGCTGGCGGAAAGCCTGGTTCAGTAAAAAACCCCTGAAACCGGCAGCGGTTTCAGGGGCCTTGGCCGGCCGGTTTACAGCCGGTCTTTTCCGGAATCGTCTATCCCGCTTACTTTCCCTGTGCCCGCTTGTAGGCGTTTTTGTAAAGTTCCAGATACCTGTCCAGGTTGTACTTCTTGAGTTCCTGGAGATAGGTATCCCACTCCCGTTCAGCCCCGCCGTCGGCCATCCACTTTGCCTGGGTCTTGTCGATATAGTTGGTCAGATCCGTCTGGAGCAGGGCCAGTTCCTCAAGTTCCTCCAGGGTAAAGCGCCAGGGATAGTTGTAGGGATTCTTGGTCAGGTAGGGCCGGTAGAAATCGCAAACTTCGTTCTTGGCAATATTACTGCCCTTTTCCGCGAGGAATTTATCAATAAGCCGCCGGGGGCTTATGGTCGGCATAACCGAAACCGGGGAACTGAAGGGCCAGTCGTTTGGCTGGACGGAACTGGGCCGGGTGTTCACTTCCCATTTGCCGGGTATCGCCTGGGAAGGAACAAGGGCCTCGTTGGCGGTCCAGCCGGCGGGTTTAAACATACCGTAACTGTACTGTATGTTCTGTTCTTCCTGGTTGATATAATCCATCCAGCGCATAGCAACCTCGGGGTACTTGCAGGCGCTGGTAATTGCAAAGGCGCCTTCGGAAATTCCGATTTGCGCCCGCAGCCAGCGCTGATCGCCCTTGGGCCCCTTGAGGGGCGGTACAAAGGTGTAGAGGGACTCGGCTTCAGGGGCTGCCATGGACAGTTTAAGCCGATAGTCCGTATAGACCCCCACATTGTTCTGCCGGATCTTGTTGGTCAAAAGGGTTCTGTCTTGGGTGAAGATCTCCACATCAATGAGCCCTTCGGAATAGAGCCGGTGCAGGTACTGAATGGCGTCACGGAAACCGGACTGGGAGGCGGTAAATACCACTTCCCCGTTATCTTCAATGAAGATGTGGTAGGGGTTATCCGCCACGCCGAAGGGCAGGAAGATCCATTCAAATTCCCGCTTAACCTCCCGGTTGATCATCTGGCTTTCCTTGTAGAGGAAGCTGAAGGGGATGGTCCTGCCGGTTCCCGAAGCGTCCCGGTCTTTGAAAGCCTTGAGGACCTGGTAGAATTCCTCGGTGGTAGCAGGCATCTTAAGCCCCAGCTTATCAAGCCAATCCTTGCGGATGATAGCGGCGCTGAATGAATCGAAACCCAGTTCCTCCAGGCCGGCTAGGGCGTAGGTGCGGCCGTCGGGGCTTTTAACCGACGGCTCGTAGGTGGGGTACTCCTTCATCAAGGCTTTGATGTTGGGGGCGTACTTATCAATCAGCCCTTCCAGCGGGATGAGTACCCCTTCCGCGCCCAGCACGGTGATTTCGTCCATCGACAAGCTCATATTGGCCATAAAGGCGTCGGGTAGTTCCCGGCTGGCGATCATCAGGTTCTTCTTCTCCTTCCAGCTTGACTGGGGAACCGTATCCCAGACGATCTTTACCCCGGTTTTCGCCTCCGTGTCCTTCATCAGATCCGATTCATCCCAGCGCCCCACCCGGGTGCTGTTCATCTGAATACCGGCAAAATGCAGGGTAACCGGACTTTTAACAATGGGCAGCCCTGCGGGGTTGAGTACCGCCGAGTCCTGAGTCTGGGTTGTTTTGGAGGATTCCTTGTTTCCCCTGCGGCAAGCTGCCATTGACAGACAGGCGAACATTGCCAGGGCAAACGCCGTCATCCGAACAAATCTCTTTCCTTTCATAATTTCCCCCTCGTGCTTTGATATCTTAATCTTCCCGGGTTTAAAGGTTCCGGAAGACTAATACCCGTAACAATTTCACGCAAATTCCAGGGCTGCCGCCGCGCGCTAACCTTTTACCGAACCCAGGGTAATCCCCTTTACAAAGTACTTTTGCAAAAAGAGGTAGAGGATCAACATGGGTAAACTGGCAAAGAGGATAATCCCGTACTTCATTGAATCGGCGGCCTTGAGCATTTCCGCATAGGCTTCCTGATCTTCCGCCAGCATTTCAACCAGCGCCCCGGTTACCTGGCTTGTGGCCAAAAGATCCTTCAACACAAGCTGGATGGGGTAGTACCGGGGTTTGTCCAGGTAGATCAAGGCCCTGAAAAAATCGTTCCACTGCCAGACCCCGTAGAACAGCAGCATTACGATGATGATGGGAACGGAAATGGGCAGGAGGATCCTGAAGAAATAGCCGAAATGGGTACACCCGTCTATCTGGGACGCCTCGAAGAGGGAATCAATGTTGGTGGTTTTGAAGTAAGAACTGGCGATAAAGATGTTGGTTATCTGAATCCCCGATACCAGAAGGAGTACCGCCCAGGTGTTCCGCAGGTGCAGCGAATTAACCAGGACATACTGGGGGATAAGGCCGCCGGAGAAAAACATGGCGATAAGGAGCATAATGGTAAAGGGCTTCCTGCCGGAAAAATCATTCCGGGAAAGGGGATAGGCGGCCAGGAGGGTAAAGAAACTGCTCAGTACCGCTCCCACAACCGAGTAATAGGCGGAATTGGCGTAACCTCTCCACAGGGGAGTATAGCGGAATATCCGGCTGTAACCGGCAAGGTTAAGCCCCCGGGGCCAGAAAAACACCTCCCCACCCAGCACGTACTTGGGATCGCTGAAAGATGCGATAACGATAAAGTAAATGGGGTAGAGCACCACAACGCATCCGCCAATCATAATAAAGGCGGCGACCGCGTCGAAAATGACATCTTCCCTGGTTTGTTTTTGCCTGTGTGCCTGCATACACCGCCCTTTTACCAGAGGCTCTCGTCCGCCAGCCAGCGGCTGACCTTGTTCACGGCTACCAGAATGACCAGGTTTATGAGGGTCTGAAACAGGTTAACCGCCGTAGAATAACTAAACTGGGCGTCGATAAGCCCGATCTTGTAAACATAGGTGCCGATAATTTCCGATGTTCCCAGATTGGTGGCGGTTTGCATCAGAAGCGCCTTTTGGGTGTCCATGTTCATCATTCTTCCCACCTGGAGCAGCAAAAGGGTAATCACCGTGGGCATGATCGAGGGGAGATCGATGTACCAAATCTTTTGCAGTTTCGACGCCCCCTCCAGGGTCGCGGCCTCGTAGTGGGCGGGATCGATGGCGGTTAAGGCGGCAAGGAAGATGATCGCCTGGTATCCCGTATGCTGCCACACATGGCTGAACACAAACAGGTGCCGGAACCATTCTTCCTTCCCCATGAAATTGATAGTCTCATGCCCTATCCGGTTTAACATGTAATTAACGAGCCCCGTACTGGGAGAGGTAAAGAGGTAGAGCATTCCGGACAGAACCACAAGGGAAATAAAATGGGGGGCGTAGGTAACCGTCTGCACAAACTGGTTGAGCCCTTTCCGGCGGGAATGGTTGATCATCAGCGCCAGGATCAGGGGGAAGGGAAAACTCACCAGAAGCTGATAAAAACTCAAGACCACCGTGTTCCGCAAGAGTTCCCAGAACATATTGGAGCGGAAAAAACGCTCAAAGTAAAAGAGCCCTACCCAGGGGCTTTCCATGATACCCCTGGCAATGTTATACCGCTTGAAAGCGATAAGAATTCCGTACAGGGGGACGTAGTGGAATACCAGGAAGAAGATCGCCGTAGGAAGGATAAACAGGTAAAGCTGCCATTCGTGTTTAAGAAAAAAACGTGTGAGAAAACGGTTTTGACGAATTTCCATGGATGGTATTATACAGGGGAAGTTAAGGATTAAACTGTTAGATTTTTGTATTTTTCCGGCATTTTTCCGCAAAAATTCCACAAATTCATGCCTCCCGTTTCACCTCCCGGCAGGGAAAACCGGCCGTTTTTTCACGCCATCTCCGACCCGGTCCTTATTCGCCCATTTTTTCCTGCCCAGGACAGGATAAGCGCATAGGATTTTTGAAGAGGGATTTCTGAGGTAAACCTTCTTTGACCGCGAACCGAAGGTTCGATTCTCCTTTGTGGTTAATTTGTGGTTAAATTGTATTTCTTGACACAAGACTCGGTTTCGCGACAAGATAAAGCGTTGTCTGACGCTGGAAAAACCAAAGGAACATTGTTATGTATACCTACCAAAACCCGGTAATCCCCGGTTTTAATCCTGATCCGAGCATCTGCCGCAGGGGGGAGGATTATTACCTGGTTACTTCTACTTTTGAATTTTTCCCCGGCGTACCGGTTTACCACAGCAGGAATCTGGTTAACTGGGAAATTCTGGGTTACTGTCTTAACCGTCCGGAACAAGTTCCCCTGGAAAACTGCCGCGCTTCCCGGGGGATCTACGCGCCTACCATACGTTTCCACGACGGGATCTTTTACATGACCACCACCAATACCAATACCGGCAAAGACGGCCGGCGGCTGGGGAATTTTATTGTTCATACCAGGGATATCCGGGGCCCCTGGTCGGATCCGGTTTATGTGGATCAGGGGGGTATCGATCCTTCCCTGCTTTTTAGCGGGGGTAAAACATGGTTCTGTTCCAACGGAGGAATGGAGGGAGATCCCCGGGGGATATACCTCTGTGAAATAGACCCGCTTACCGGGGGAAAAACCCCCTCCAGGCGGATTTCCCAGGGCTGCGGCGACAAATGTACCGAGGCGCCCCATCTTTATTTTTTCAAGGGCTGGTACTACCTGCTCCTTGCCGAGGGGGGAACCGAATACGGTCACATGGCCGTTATTCAGCGGAGCAGGGACATCTACGGCCCTTACGAAAACTGCCCCCGTAATCCAATCCTTTCCCACCGCAAGCTGCACCGGCATCCCATCCAGGCGACGGGCCATGGGGATCTCTTTGAAGACCACAGGGGAAACTGGTGGATGGTCTGCCTGGGCATACGCATTCTGGATACCCAGGAGCTTCACAACCTTGGCCGGGAAACTTTTTTGGCGCCGGTGAAATGGGAAGACGGCTGGCCCCTTGCCGGGGACGAGGGTACGATAGCCCTGGAGATGAACGGCCCCCTGCCGGAGCCTCCGAAACCGGTAAACCTTGACATCAAGGCGGATTTTTCCGGGAAGGAACTGGGCCTTCACTGGAACTACATCCGTAATCCGGACTTGTCCCGTTATCGTCTTAAAAACGGGCGGCTCTTTCTGGAAGGCGGCGCGGAAGATCTTTCGGGCATGAACCCCGTTTTTACCGGTGTCAGGCAGCAATCCTTTTGCATGGAAGCGCTAACATCTCTTTCGCCGGATATCGCGCCGGGGTGCCGCGCCGGCATCACCGCCTATTACAACGACTGTTACCACTACGATCTGGCCCTGGAACGGGGGAAAGAAGGGCTTGTAGTGGCGGTAAACCGGCGGATCCACGATATGGAGGCGGTAACGTTTTCCACCCCTGTTCCCGCCCGGAAGGGGGATGTGGAACTCCGTATCGGCGCCGATACCCACTGGTACTATTTCAGTTACCGGATGGACGGAGAGGCCTGGCAGGACTGCGGCAAAGCCATGACGGCGGGACTCTGTACCGAAGGTACCGGCTTCAAAACTTTTACCGGCGTGTACATAGGCCTTTTCAGTACCCGAGGCGTGGCCGGTTTTGGCGGTTTTACGCTGTCTTATCCGGGTATCTGAACATAATCAAAGTGATCTTTGTACAGATTGCACTGCTCCGCCACGCCGTTATCCTCAAATTCAAACACCGGCACTACAACTGTTTCTTTATAAATGTGAATGGTATTACCATTACAATCCCTTCACCGCTTGTCCGGTATCCCCTTTCGGGAAAAACGGCGGAAAGGGCCTTCACGATTCGGCCGTTCATGTCGCCCTGTACCCGTACTTCCACAACGATCAGGCGGGACGCCTCCTGTTTGAGCCTTATTTCCCCGGCTCCGCCGTAGCGGGGCCTTTACCCGGCGCTTTCCGGCCGTAAAACCGAAAGGATGGCGTAAAAGTTATCGGTTAATTCCGCCACGGTTTCGGCGAAACGCAGATGGGCCAGGGATTCAAACGTACCAGCCAGGGCGTTCATGGCGGCGGCTTCGGCGCCGTTCCTGTCCGGCGCGGATGCCGCAAGGCAAAGCCATTCCCGTTGGGGTAGGCCGCTTCTGTATCCGTTACCCAAAGGGGAGGCCGCGGATCGGGCGAAGTCGCGCAGGAAAAGCAGGAAAAAAGGATCAGAGTGAACATGTTTTTCTTTACATAAAGATACCACGATGCCGCGAGTGGTTCCAATATGCTATACTAATACGCTATACTGAAAGTAAACCGGCTTGTTTATCAAAACCGGCTTACGGAGGGCTTTTTGAACAAGATCCTGTCGAAGAAACAACTATCCGCCGAAGTTTACGAAATGACCCTGGAAGCGCCCCTTATCGCGCGGGCGCGGAGGGCGGGCCAGTTCCTGATTGTCCAGATCGATACGGATTGGGGGGAGCGGATACCCCTTACCATTGCCGACGCGGACAGGGAGGCGGGAACCATTACCCTGGTTTTCCAGACTGTGGGGGCTACCACCCATCGCCTGGCCGCGAAGGAGCCGGGGGACCATGTGGAAAACATCCTGGGCCCTCTGGGGAACCCTACCCATATCGAAAAGTTTGGAACCGTCATCTGCGTGGGAGGGGGCATCGGCGTGGCCCCCCTCTTCCCCATCGTGCAGGCCATGAAGGAAGCGGGAAACACGGTAAAGGTTATTATCGGCGCCCGGACCAAAGAGTTGGTGATCTTTGAGGATCCTATGCGCTCTTACGCGGACGAGCTTACCATCGTTACGGACGACGGCTCCTACGGCAGAAAGGCCCTGGTTACCGGGCCCCTTAGGGATTACTGCGCGGCCCTGCCCAAACCGGATATGTCGGTAGCCATCGGGCCGCCCATTATGATGAAGTTCTGCGCCGCCACGGCGAAGGAATTCGATGTGCCTATCATGGTGTCCCTCAACACCATCATGATAGACGGAACCGGGATGTGCGG
>JAISWN010000129.1 GCA_031271075.1 Treponema sp. | reverse complement strand
CAGGGAATCCGCCTGGGTGGAACTGAGTATGCTGTAGAGGGTGTCGGAAAACCGCCGCAGTTCCTCCCGGCTCAGGCCGCCTATCCACTCTTTGAGGGTTCGATCCATAAAGCGGCTTCCCTCGGTAACCTGGTCAAGGCGCTCCACATCGTTCCGGGTAACCTGCCATGAGTAGACATCGTGCTGCATAAGCCCGGTCTGGGCGCTTCTGACTACCGTGTAGTCTTCCTCGTGTTCAAACAGCATTCCTACCACCGATGACTGGGGGACAAAGGACTGGATTCTCCCGCTGATCGCCCGGTAGCCGGGGCTGGCGATTACCGCCCTGCTGAAGCCCGGCGCATCGTTGCTGTAAACCGCCCTGATCCGGCGGCGGATCTTTGTATCGCAGAAGGCCGCGGCGTAGATCGCCAGGTTGCCGCCTTTGGAGTGCCCGCCCACCCGCAGGGAACCCCGGATCCGGGCGGCCATTTTTTCCAGATAGGCCGCCGCCTCAATCTGGGCCGGTATAGGGGTGCTGAAGCTCATGTTAAAGTCCTCTTTCCAGCCGACGATGGTGTTATCCGTTCCCCGGAAGCTGACAAGCGCCGCCTTGTCGCAGGAGAGGATGGTCAGGGCGGAAAACTGTTTCTCCGCGTTCAGATCTATCTGGTTCACAAAGCCTGTAAGTTCCAGTCCGCCGTAGCGTTCCGATGCCCCCAGACTGGCAAGCAGGGCAGGGTCATCTTTGAATATCAGCCGGTCGCCGAAAGCGTTACTGTCCCGCTCCAGTACCGCCGCCGCCTGTCTTGCCGCCTCCGCGATGGTAAGGCACCTCTTTTCCTCCGGCCCCGGCACTATGCCGTCAAAAGGAAAATAGGCGACATGGGTAAGAATGATATTGTCCACCGGGTTAAAGGGAGATTCCCTGAAGCCAAGATCCCCCCGCCAGGCGATATAGTCAAATATGTTTGCCATGGGTTTTAAGTATTATGCTAAGCCAGGGTTAGATCCAGCTCCCCGGCTTTGCCGTCCAAAACAAAGGATGCTTTAGCGTCCCGCGCCGACGCCTCGTAGGTTCCCCGGAAGCCTTCAAAGGACAGCTCCCCGGTATCACCGGTAAGGACCTGTTCCTCTGTCCGCCACTCTTCCAGGATTTTGGTTTTCAGCGCGTGGTAAGCGGGCTTGGGGCTGTTGTCCTCCCGCAGTAATCCTGCGGGCGCCTTGAGCCACCGGCCGTCTATGGGGCACCAGGTGGTAAGGGCTTCCACCGAGGGATGGGAAAAGAGGATCTCGTAGAATTCCAAAACTTCCCGGGCCTGGCGCTCTTCCCCTTCCGGGGTGCTGGGCCACGAGTCAAGCTGCCAGTCGTTAAGATCCACGATATGGCCCGGCATCAGATCCCCGGAAATAAGCGTGTTTTCGGTAAAATGCAGGGGCAGGCCGAAATGGGAAAAACGGTCCAAAACCTCCCGCAATTTTTCACGGCCCCAATAACCCTGGTGCTGGTGGGACTGTATGCCGATCACGTCAATGGGGGCTCCCGCCTGCAAACACCCGTCGATAAGAATTTCATAATCAATGGAGGTGTTAAAATCATTGAGTACCAGAACGGCATCGGGGTTGGCCCGGCGGGCGGCGGAAAACACTTCCCTGACAAGTTTTACCCTTCCCAGTTCCCCGCATATCCGGGTAATGGCGTTGTCGTATTTATCAAAGATCGGCATGATGACCGCCTCGTTGATCACGTCCCAGCGGTCGATAAGCCCTTTAAAGACCCCCACATCCCGCTCGATCCGGGCGATTACCCGTTTCAGGATCTCCCCGTTGGAATATTCCATCAGCCAGGGGGCGCAGGCAGTGTGCCAGCAGAGAGGGTGGCCTTTGGTGATAATGTTTCTTTCGGCAAACCACTTGGCCGCCGCCAGGGTCCGCGCATGGTCAGGCTTTCCTTCCTCTGGCTCATAGCGGCCCAGGTAAAAGGGCAACGTAGCGTAATTGTTTAGCGTAAAGATCTTTTCCAGCCGGTCCCGGATGGGGGCCGCTTCTTCCGGTGAAAGGGGGGCGCCGTCCGGCTTGCCTCCCGCCAGTTCCACCGCGTCGAAACCGCCGCAGCCAAAGAGAAATTCATGGCCGGTCTGCCTGATTTTTACCGGCTCCCTGACAAGGGAAGCCCCGTTTCTGTAACGCAAGCGCAGTTTTGCCGCCGATTTACGATGGCTATAATTCCCTGCCGGCATAAAACATCCTCCTATGCAACAAAGTCCTGCACGCAAAAAACGTTCCCGGGGAGCAGGCATGAAAACCGCCGGCGCCCGGGAACGGAATCTTTCCGAGGCTACTGTCTTTTGATAACCCGGTCGGGGGGCGCTTTAAAGCTGTTCAGCTTTTCCGCGCTTAGCTTTTTAAGGGCGTTGTTGTAACGGTCTTCCAGTTCTTTAAGCACCGCCGCCGGGGGCTCGTTGTAGCCGTTAGCGAAGAGCCGAAGGTACACTTCGCGGTACACAAGACCTTCCACGCTGACCTCCGAATCCGGGGAAGGCAGCAGCAGCAGCTTCTGGGGGACATTGGCGAATTCCGCAAAGCCTTTGGCGGTGGGCTGCTTCTTTGCCAGGGCCAGGGCCTGGGACCGGTAGGGGATATAGATGCCCTCTTCGTACATTTCCGCTATGTTCTCGTCGCTGTAGAAGAATTTAAAAACTTCCATGGACTTTTCCGGGTTCTTCCGCGCCGTGGTACTGACCGCCAGAAGATTGGTGGCCTGCACTATTTCCTTGTACGAAGAACCGGCAGAGG
>JAISWN010000125.1 GCA_031271075.1 Treponema sp. | reverse complement strand
AGCCCCGGTTTTCCATGGAGCCGCCCCGTAAAAACATCGGGATATAGAGCGCCCCCTGCAAACCCTCCTTTTGGACCCGCTCAAGTTCGCTTCTGGACAGATGGTCGTCGTCGACATGGGTGATAAAAACGGATCCCTTGCCGGTCAAAGCGGGCGTTACCGTATCGAAACTGTTATACCAGCCGTTGTGGTACAGAAAATTTGTCCACGCTTCATCGTCAAATTTGGTAAGGGCTTCTTCTCCCGCCTTCGTCCCGGTATACCCGCGGTTGTCAACCACGATTACGTTCCGCCCTTCATCCAGGACAGGCGCCGGCTTCCATTCCGATTGCCACGAAATATTCTGGGCCTCGCTGGTGGTCGCTCCCGCCCTCCGCGCCTCCATGATGGTCTCTGCGTTATTCGTAACAAACGCAAGATCCGCGTCCGCGCGGGCCATGATAATACCGCTCCTGCCAACGGTTATTTTCTCGATGGATGGGTCAAAGCTCATCTTTACAAAGCTGGCGGAATCAAACCCGGTAAAGGACAGGGGATTGTCGCGGTCGCGGTACAGATCGGCAAAGCTTTTTTCCAGCACGGAACCGTCTTTGTAGGTAACCACGACGTTTCCGATCATGTTGGTCAAATTCGTGATGTTTTCGGTGGTTAACGGAGCCTGGTTACGTTCAAGGCAGTAGCCTTGCGTAACCTGTCCGCTGCGGATTTCCGTACCCGGGGCGATAAAGAAGGACTGCTGGGCGTTAAGGAAAAGCGCCGGGGCAAGGAAGAGCAGAACGGCAAAAAACATGCTTTTTTTGATACTGTTAGTCATAATCAAACTCCCTGGTAAAAATATGGAAAATAGAAAGCTGGGGACGCGGGACCCGCGCCGGTATAAACAAAAAGCCCCCGCCGCGAGTTTGTCTTGCGGAAGGGGCCTTTATAACACCCTAAAGAAATGGAAACGATAAGCGGAGCGGTCCCCGGCGATGACCGGCGGGGAAAATGTATCTGTTCTGAAGTTCCGGCCTTTAGCCGGTAATCTTCGCTAAAGTGATTCGGGGGGGGGTAAAAGGCGCTGTTAGGGCGGCTTGCGCGTCCGGCGGCCTGTGATAGGGCATGTCTTACCTCCCTACTTAAAGAATCGGCGCGGGTAAAATACCCTTGTGGATCCGGGGATTCTACCCTATGTCAAAAGAATATACCACAATCCGTAAAATAATGCAATAGGACTAAAACCTGCGGACCGGCAGGGAGGCCGGGTTGAAAATGGCGCAAGGGATAGAAGCGGTATCCTTTTTTACCGCAGGCAAAAAAGATACAAGCGGATAGCCCGGTCCGGCGTTTGCGCCGGATGCGCCCGAATTTCCCTTATCCTGAGGGTTTGGCGGAGGGCTGTGTCAGGGCATCCCAGGCGATCTTTGCCGCTTCCTGTTCGGCGGCTTTCTTGTTCCGGCCCATTCCCGGCCCGTAAACGCTGCCGTTGACCGTCACTTCCATCCAGTACAGGCGATCGTGCTCCGGGCCGGAGTGTTTAACCATGTGGTACTCGGGGTAATCCCGGTAGTCCCGCTGGCTCAGTTCCTGCAAAAGTGATTTGTAGTCCCGGTGGTAGTTCTCCTCGGTTACCCGGCCGATCTCCGGGCCGATGAGGCGGGAAACAAAGGTGTAAGCGGCCTTATAACCGGAATCCAGGTACAAGGCGCCGATCAGGGCTTCCAGCGCGTCGGCCAGGATGGCGTTTTTTGTCCGCCCTCCGGAAAGCTCCTCCCCCTTGCCCAGGAGGAGTTGGGCGTCGATTTGCAGTTCCCTGGCGATACCGGCAAGGATATTCTCCGAGACTACCACGGATTTTATCTTGGCCAGATCCCCTTCTTTCTTTTCGGTGAAAATTCCGTAGAGCAGGGTGGCGCTTACCGCCCCAAGAACAGCGTCCCCCAGGAATTCCAGCCGCTCGTTGTTGCCCAAACGGCCGGACTCGTTGGCCAGGGATCGATGGGTAAAAGAAAGGTTCAACAGTTCAAGGTTCTTGAACTTGATACCGGCGGCTTTCTGAAAGGCCGTTAAGGCTTTTCTCCTGTCCGGGGGAAGGCCCCGCCTGAAAAGCGGGGCGGCACAGCCCGCAGAGGCCCCGTGTTTTACTTCTGTTGGGATTTTATATACTCGTAGGCATCCCTGACAGTTTCAAATTCATTGGCCTTTTCATCCGGAATGGTGATGCCTATCTCTTCCTCAATAGCGTAGACCAGCTCATAGGTATCCAGGCTGTCGGCGCCCAGATCCTGCCGGAAAGAAGCGTCCGGGGTGATCTTTTCCGCGTCAACTTCCAGCTTATAGGCAATAAGCTTCTTCATCTTTTCGAACAACTCGTCCATTTACCTGTCCTCTCTGTTTCCTTGTTTAGACCTTTGAATCGGGAACGATAACTTGCTTGCCCCGGTAAAAACCGCATTTTGGGCAGACACGATGCAGTAAAACCCGGTTTCCACAGGTACTACACTCGACCAACGCGGGAGAAACAAGCTTCATGTTGATGGATTGCCGGCGGCGGGTCCTCGCCTTCGACGTCTTAAATCTGGGTACTGCCATGTATATAACCTCGCTTAACTAAAAACTGTCCGCACACCTGGTATGAAGGATAGCCTTTAAATCAAAATGTCCCAAGAAATTTACCAAAACCCGGGCAAAATGTCAAGTTTCGGTTTCGGTTTCGGTTCCACGTTTGGTTTCACCGGGCGAAACGGTTTGGGACGAAGGAATCCCGCCGGGTCAAGGGGCGCCTGATGAACGTCCGGGGCCGGGGTACTTCAGCTTCAGGGCATCCGCTACCAGGGAAGGCACCATGCCGGAAATATTCCCATGGAAAGAGGCCAGTTCCTTGATCGAGGAGGAACGCAGCACGAAATACTCCGGATCCGTGGTCATAAAAAGGGTCTCTATACGGGGATCCAGGGTTTTGTTCATCATAGAGAGTTCAAATTCGTAGGAAAAATCGTCCACGCCCCGGACCCCCCGGACCAGTAGCCTGATATCCCGCTGCTGGAGGAAGCTGACGATAAGGGTATCGCATACCGCCACCGAGACGTTGCCCCGGTCTTTTACCAGTTCCCTTACCATGGAAACCCGCTCTCCGGCGGAAAAGAGGTATTTCTTCTGGCGGTTTTCGGCTACCACCACGAGAAGCTCGTCAAAAATCGACGCCGCCCGCTGGATTATGTTCAAATGGCCCAGGGTGGGAGGATCAAAAGTCCCCGGAAACGCCGCTTTCAGCATAGTTTAAAACATAAGGGCTTATCCGGATCGGGTCAAGAGCGCGCCCGGAATTTGATTTAAAACCGAAAATAAAGTAAAATATATTTATGAAACGGTCTGTTTGGATCTTGATGGTTCCTTTGTTTTTGGCGCTGTCATGTTCGACAGAACAGGCGGCGGTTCCGGAAGCTCCCGCGCCCCAGGCGCCGGCGGAACCTCCCCCTGCCCCCCCGGCGGAGCGGATTCCGGAGGAAGAGGTTGAGGAAAAACCTGAAGAAAAGCTTTTCGATCCCCAGGATGTTTCCCAGGAAGAGTACGATACTACCATACAGGATATCCAGGAAATGATTCTTAAGTTAAACAACATCGTCCGGGAAAAAAACTTTGAGGCGTGGATGTCCGCGCTGGCCGATTCCTCGGTAAAGAGAATTAACTCCCGCGAATTCCTTGAGGAAACGGCCAACGATCTTTATAAAAAAAACGTATCCGAAGCCGCGGTCCGCGGGCAGGATATTTCCAAGATCAGACAGATACAGTTCCGCAATGCCCAGGATTATTTTAACTATGTAGTCGTTCCCTCCCACGCCAATGACCGGGTAGATGAAATTACGTTTAACTCCCAAACCCTGATAACCGCCTATACCCGCGACGAGAAAGGGCGGCGGCTTATCCTTTACGATCTGGAGAATATAGACGGCCACTGGAGAATTATTATGGTGAATTGATTGTAATAGAGTTGTTCGGAAACTTCAGTTTCCGAACAAATTCCGCGTGTTGTTCCAAAATGTCAGATTTTGGAATGACCTTAAGTTAAAAATCGGGAAGGAGTAAAAAATTATGAAAACTGCGAGATGTTTTGCCGGCTTTAGCTTTATGTTTTTATTTATCGCGGCTTTAACAATGGGTCAGGATAGCGATCGGCCCCCCGGGCGGGAAATGACGGTGGAACAATCGTATCTTCAGGAGTCGGTGGAGATGATAATCATCCGGGAGCAGAGCCGTACCGACAGCCGGGATCAGAAGATGATCGCCCTGGAGTATATCGGGGACGCGATCAGCCGGGGTAATACCGGCGAAGAGGTTCGTTCCGCCCTGGAGTATCTTTCCCTTGAGGGAACGGTAAACAAGGCCCGGGAAAACGGGCGGCTGGTCAACAATTACCCTGACGTCAGAACCAAAGCCGCCACTTATCTGGGCGAATTGGGTACCCCGGAGGCAAAAGACGCGCTGATAAAGATCGTCATGGCCGACACGGAGCCTATGGTGCTTGCCGAAGCGGTAAAATCCCTGGCGAAAATAGGGCTCAACGACAATGAGGAGACGGCAAACGCCATCGCCTGGATCGTGTCCCGTTTTGACGTGCTTAACCCCGACAACCTGCTTGCCCTTTCGGCCATTGAGGCATTTGAGAAAATCGCCGCGAAGAGCGGCGGCATCAAAGACCCCAGTGTTATCCGGGTGCTTATGCGTATCGCCGACGGCCGTTACATTCCCCCGGTGCGGGATCGGGCAAAACAGGCTTTGGCCGATCTTACCGGCCATCCCGGCAGCGGCCAGGACAAACGGTAAGGGGCGGGAGCCGCTGGAAAGGGCGGCTCTTTTTTGTTATTATCTCATGACTGGTCATCATAATGAAAATACAAAACCCCTATGAGCGGAACGGCGTCTGGCTGAAGGGCAATTTGCATACCCATACGGATGCAAGCCCCTGCGGTCATTATCCTCTGGAAGAAGTGGCGGCTACCTACAGGGACCGGATCATGCAATACGATTTCCTGGCCATTACCGATCACCTGGTTATGACCGACGTGTCGGCGGTGGAGGGGATAAACGGCATGGTGGTCTTCCGGGGCGTGGAATTCAAGAAGGAAGCCCGGCAAACCCTGGGCGTCAACATCGGTTCCTATGACGACGACGGGCTTGACCAAACAAACCACCAGCGGATCTTTGACCAGGTGAGGCGTCAGGGGGGAATCAACATTATCTGTCATCCCCACATCTACGAGGACGGGTACTGGCCCCTGGAGCAGCTTCTGGAGCTTACCGGCTACACGGCCCTGGAAATATACAACCACAACGTAAAGATGAACAACGCCGGCCGGGCGGTAGCCACGGATCTCTGGGACGCCCTTTTAAGCGCCGGCCGCCGGGTCTGGGGTATCGCCTCCGATGATTTCCACCACCGTTCCCGTTACGGCGGCGGCTTCATCATGGCCCTGGGGAAGGAAAAATCCGCCGCCGCCATCCTGGGCGCCCTTGAAGCCGGGGCCTTCTACGCATCCTCGGGCATTACCCTTAAGGGTATCGGGGT
>JAISWN010000119.1 GCA_031271075.1 Treponema sp. | reverse complement strand
GCTTCGCTTAAGCTTTCGATTAGATCAAAGTGCTTGTTTTCGGGGTGAACCTGAAGGCTGAGTATATGATTCATCTGATAAAAAAGCCCCAACTGCATGGTTCGGACAAAAGTCTGACTCAAGGGCTCGCAATGGGCAAGATCAATCAGGGAAAGGTGAAAATGTATTTCCCCCTCCCATCCTTCAATGCTCCCCAGTTGCATACCATCCAGTTCCGCCGCGGCGTTTATCAGGCTGTCTTTGTGGTCACGGATCGGTTTTCCGCAGTACAAGCGGGCGCCCTGGCATTCCAGCGCTTCCCGTACCATAAGTTGCCCATAAATATCTTCCTGTTTTATGGGTTTTACAAAGGAACCCTTCCGGGGAACGCTCTCCAGAAACCCTTCAATTTCAAGCTGTAACATGGCCTCCAAGACCGGGGCGACACTGACCCCCAGCTCCTTGGCTACATCCCGGCGGTTCAGCATGGTTCCGGGCACCAAACGGTTATCCATCAACCGGGCAAGGATTTCCCGGTAAACTTCCTGGGAAAGAGAGTCCTTCTTTTTGCGGGAACGGGCATCGGTTAGTTTCAAATCTGCGGCAACCATATATAATTTATAGTTATTTCCGGCTGATATATCAAGTGATAGATGAGCATTTTCCAAACGCGAACCTCCGGTTCGAGCTTGGTTTTGGGAAATACTCCTGAGAAAGCGGTCAAAAGCCCGCTTTTTCACAATAAATCCAAGGCGGTTTTCCCGGAAACTGAAGTTTTGGGAAAGCCTCTCTATTCTTCAAATTCTAGTTGACAAGTATCTTCTCCGGCATTTATGATATATCAAGAAATATATCACAGCTTCCTTCAAGGAAACTAGGAGGGTCTATGACCGGACGGCGCCGGTTCATTAATTGCGCGATGGGAGAACCTGTGGACCGGGGCGTCTTCTGGGAAGACCGGCTCTGGGCGGAAACATGCGTACGCTGGCAGAAAGAAGGCATGAGTGGGGATTTCGATTTCGGCTATGATTTTCATGAGAATGAGTGCCATGATGCACTGGCCGTTAGTTACGGGTATTTTCCTAAATTTGAAGAAAGAGTCCTGGAAGATCTGGGAGACAAAAAACGGGTGATCGATCAGTATGGGGTCGAGAAATTTGTCATGAAAAGCAACCCCGGTCTCCAGCACTTTATACGGTATCCCGTAGAGTGCAGGCAAGACTGGGAAAAGCTCGTGCCTCGCCTGGAAAGCGGTGTCGAAGGCCGTTTTGCGGAGGGCTGGACCGAAAAGGCCTTGGCGGTAAGCGCGACTGACTCGGTGCCCTTTACATTGGGAGGCGGCCACCTGTGCGGGTTTTTTAGTTTTCTTCGGGAGACCATGGGAGATAAGTGTTACTATTTCATTTACGATGATGAAGGACTTATCAGGGAAATGCTGGACTTTCAGGAAAAGAGGATCTGTGAATTGATAAGGAAAACGAGCGCCGAAGTTCAAGTTGATAGGCTTTTTATATGGGAAGATATGTGTTATAAAAACGGCCCTCTGATTGGGCCGGATATGTTCAGAGACTTGCTGTCTCCCCACTATGCGGAAGCAGCCAGAACCGCCAGGGAATGTGGAATCAAAATCATTGATGTGGATTCCGATGGGTTGATAGACAATCTTCTTCCGCTATGGCTTGAGGCAGGAGTAAATATGCTTCATCCTTTTGAGGTACAAGCGGGAATGGATGTTAACCGGGTACGAAAGACGTTCGGCTATAATTTTGCTATTCGTGGTGGTGTGGATAAACGTGCCCTGGCCCGGGGAAAAAAAGAAATTGATGGGGAAATAGAACGGATCCGTCCGGTATATGAAGCGGGGCGTTATATCCCCTCTGCGGATCATGCTGTTCCTCCTGATGTCTCGTTTTATAACTATCAATACTACCTTGAAAAACTTAAAACTATGCTTGGCTTTTAAGGAGGTTAACATGATCTTACACAACCATACCCGGAGTATCGCGGATAAATGCCATACGATATGGATCAGTCCGGATCGGTTCACCAAGAATCCGGATATTGTTCAGACCCGGGAGGGCCGGCTGCTTCTGGTTTACAGTGATAACGATCAGCACTGGTCGCAGGTAAACCAGATCCTGACTATATTGGCAAGCGATGACGAAGGACAAAACTGGTATAAGTTCAGCCAGGTGGATAAGGCCGATCTTACAAGAGGAGACGAGCGCCTTGTTACGCCCCGTCTTAGTTGTCTCTCCGATGGCCGGCTGGCAGTCTTGATCGATCATGACGATTACGGCTATTTCCATGAAGAACAAGGTTTTGGCAACTGGATCTACTGGTCAGAGGACGGCGGGAGAACCTGGACTCCCCCGCAAAAAAACGAGATTCCTGGTTTTGAACCGGATAGGGTTATGGAACTGCCCAACGGCCGGCTGGCGGTAGTCTCCCATGTCTTGAGGGCCAAGAGCATGGAATTCGCGGTGATTATTTCCCTGTCGGAAGACAAAGGCCGGACCTGGAAGGAATACGCCACCGTTGCCCATGACGGTTACCATCGTTTCTGTGAAGGGGCGCTGGTTCTTCTGGAGAAAGAGTGGGCGGTTATCATGCGGGAAAACCACTGTGCGGGTTTTCCGAATTTTGTAAGTTTTTCCCGGGACGAAGGCCGGAACTGGACGGCGCCCCAAATGCTCCCTTTCCATTTTCATAGACCCTACGGTAAGCTGCTGCCCAATGGACGGGTGATGGTTACCGGGCGGAATCTTCTGGGCGGAGTGGGCACCTATGCCTGGACCGGCGATCTAAGGGCAGAGGCGGGATACTACGAAATTGGCGGCCCCATGGCTGAATACAAAGCCGGTTTTGAAGACGGCGCCCTGGTTATTGAAAACGGGCCGGAACTGGACTGCCGCTATACGCTGTTACCCCCGGAAAATACCAAATCGGAACTTATTTTTGAAGCTGAACTGAGAGTGGAAGGTCCTGACGATAAAGCCGCCGCCTTTCTTAGTGTCAACGGGCTTACCCTCATGGGCGCCGCCCAGGCGATAGTACATATCGCGCCGAACCGGGTCATGTTGAATGACCGGGGGGCGGATTTCACAAAACAGGCCGATATGCGCCGGTACCGGCATATACGACTGTATTCCCGCCGGGGGCTTCTTACTGTAGATGTGGATGGGGAAGTTCTTATCAATCAATGCGTCTTTCATGAAGGATGTGCCTATGGTGATTTCTATTCGCCGATTCCGGGAAAACGAACCCAATTCGGCCAGGCCGGGGATGAGGGGAAGAGTTTCTGGAAGACGGTACATTGCCGGGAGATTAATCCCACCCTGCCGGACTATGATTTCTACTGGACCGCCTCCGGCGGGAAATATCCCGACGCCTATCAACGCGAGCGTCTTACCCTTATTCATGCCAACACCCATCCCCGCCAATCCCATCCGGATCACGGTTATTCTTCCTGGCTTGTTCTGGATGATGGTAGTATCGTGTTTGTTGATTACACTAACCTTGGGGACAAACCCGGCAAAAGCCATTTGGTAGGGGCCCGTTTCAGGCCGGAGGATCTATAAAGATCGGCGGCGGAATGCTCCGCCTGCCTGCCTTTGCCGGGCAATCCACCCTTCACCATCAGTATTACTGCTTCTCCACCCCCAGAAGATCCAGGTGTCTGCCGATGTGCCTTACCAGGGCTTCGGTGTAGACTTCCTCGTTTTCCTTCCACAGTTTGTAGAGCTTGTCCTTGAACTCGTAAGAGCCGCCGGAGTCCTTTTTGTTCAGGATAAGGCCGTAGGTGATGTGGATAAGCTGCCGGGAGTCGTTCTGGTCGAAGAGTCCGGGGAGTTCCGGATCCTTAAGGCTGTCCAGGTCGGGGATTTTGGAAAGATCCGTGGTAACGTGGTAGTACTTCCGGGCTTCCTCAAAGGCGGAGAGGGCGTACCTGTGGATCTGCCGGTAGAGGCCGGGATCCACCACCGCCGCTACCCTCATGGCCTCAAGCCAGTTGGTTCCAGCGGTCTTTACGTGGAAGATCCCCCGGGTTTCCCGGCCGATGCTGGGGAAGACGCTGAATTTGTCCGAACCCGAGTGGATGCTCAGCTTGTACTTAAAGTGCCGGGCAATCACCGCGTGGATTTTTATTTCCTTTTCGAACTGGGAAAGATCCCCTTTGTAGTCCACCCCCTTCTGGAATTCCCCGCAGAACCGGGGGGCCATGGTGGCGAAACGGACTCCCGCGTCGGTGAGTTCCCGGGCAACAAAGTAATGCTGCAAGGGGGTGGTGGGGGTGGCGGTTTCGTCGATGGAGATCTCGAAATCCGCCGCGTATTTGCCGTCCTTGAGGAAGCGGTTGTACATGTCCGCAGCAAAGCCGATGGCTTCTCCGTAGACCCCCACAATTTTTCTAAGTTCGGCCTCGCTGAATTCCAGAACCTGCCCCTCGCCGATGTCGAATTGCCGGTTCAGATACTTGGCGGCGTAGTTTCCCGGCAGGGCAGGGGCGTTGGCGTCGTTTATATCCGTTTTGATATGATCCGAGCAGTCCAGGGTGATCATGCTGAACCCAAGGGAAAGGGCGTATTCCACATCCTTGACGGTTTTAAGGTGATCCCCGTCGGCGCCCCAGGCTTTTTTGAAGCCCTCCTGGAACACGGCGAAAGTTACCGCGTCCAGCACGTCTTCGTAAGTCCTGTTGGTCAGGTTGAGTTCCCGGATGGACTGCTGGGCAAAAACCGGATAGGCGTCGTAGCGTTCAAAGATCCTGATATGCCCCGGGGCGGCGATTCCCAGCCGATCCCCCACCCCGAAGCTCCGGTCTTTGGTCAGTACCCGGCTGGGGGCGGTAAAAGGCAGCAGCTTCCGCAGGGTTTCGGCGTTTTCGTGGTCCAGGGGCGCTTTGATCCTGCCCTCCCCCAGGTCTTCGCCCTTGAAACCCGGAACCCCCCGGGCGATGATGAAGTCCTCAGCCCCGTCTTTAGCCGTGGCTTTAGCCAGAAATACCACGCCCTCGCCAATCCGGTTTATAGATTTTTCGTACTCATCGAATCCCAAATAACTCATTTAGTATCTCCTCTGGGGGCATTATACCACAGGACGGACGGATGAGGAATCAGAGAAACGGACGTTTGAATCCCGGTTACAGCGCCCGGTACACTCCGCATTTCAGATACAGGGATTCGGCATAACCCACCAGAACCGGATGATCCATAGCCTGGGAGCGGAAATCCAGCCGGATAAGGCGGCGTTCCGCGTCGGCCGCCGCGTCGGCTACCAGCCGCTTGAAACGGCCTTCGTCCAGGGCCTGACTGCACGAGCAGGTGATCAGTATACCGCCGGGTTTGAGGATCCTGATGGCCCGGAGATTTATCTCCCGGTAACCCCGGAAGGCGTCCTTCAGGGCGGAGTGGGTTTTGGCGAAGGCCGGGGGATCCAGGATGATCATATCCCAGGATTCCTTCCCCCTTTCGGCGGCCCGGAGGTAATCAAAGATGTCGGCCTCCAGGGTTCCGATCCGATCTTCCAGCCCGTTGAGGGCGGCGTTTGCCCGGAGGCCCCGCAGGGCTTCCCCGGAAACATCCACGCAGAGCGCCTCTCCCGGCGCGGCGCCCAGGCCCCGGAGGGCGTGGATGCCGAAACCGCCGGTATAGGCGCAGAGATCCAGAATCCGGAAAGGCCGGCCGGAGGGCTGGGGAGGATCGGCGGCGGCCCGGAGGGCGGTCATGTATTGATCGGCGTAGCGGGATGCGTATTGGGCGGCAAGGCGGCGGTTGTCCCGCTGATCCAGGAAGCAGCCGGTTTTCTGCCCCTCCTCCAGGTTCACCAGGAAAGGGTAGCCGTTCTCAAAGATCACGATACCCCCGGAGGGGATAGTTCCCCGAACCAGGGCCGCCGCCGGGGGAAGGCCCTCCAGTTCCCGTATCTTTGGGGGAGATCTGTCCGCTATCCCGGCGGGGAGCCCCAGGGGCTTCTTCCCGTGGAGGAGGAAGGCGTCTTCCCCCAGCACCTCTTCCAGGGCGGAAAGGATCTCCTCCCGGCGGGAATCCATACCGTAGGTAAGGAACTGTACGGCAAGCCACGAAGCGGGCGGGCCCAGGGCCTGGACAAGCCTTTCCCGGCTTAGGGGGCGTTCCGCAGGGACGCCTTCCCCGGCCAGCGCCGCCAGAGGCCAGCCCACGAAACGGTCAACCATAAGGCCGGGGAGAAAATCCGCCTCCGCAAAGACCAGGCGGGCGGATTCGGCGTAGAGATCGTAGGCCGCAGGATAGGCAATCCGGCGGCTCAGGGCCTCCCGCAGCCGGCGCTTGAAGAAACCCCGGTCAACCCCCTCCTTGGAAGGGCTGTATATCCGGGCCAGGATCTTCGAATGCGGATTGGCGAAGGCCCGGCCCAGGTATTCCCGGCGGGAACTTTCCACATCGGCAAGCTCCCCCGGTTCCAGGGACGCGGTTTTTTCCGCGGATCCGGGTTTCCGGTTCGGGGATCCCGCCGGATTCTCCAGTACCCGGTCAACCTCGTTGTCGAACACCCAGGGGTGTCCGGCCAGGATCCGTTTTTCTTCCCCGGCTTTTAGTATGATGCGCTTCATAGGGCTCCTTTCTCACTTGGGTATTAAACCCTGAGCCTAATACCTTACCAAAACAACATACCCCGTGCTTGCGGCGGGGTTGTTGATTGGAGAGGGGAGGCCGCCGCTAAACGCGATTACCAGATCCGGGGATCCGAATCCGGCTTGGTTACCTTTACGTCTTCCCCGGACGGTTCGATAACGTAAAAGCCGTTTTTAAGGGCATAGTTCCTTTCGTCATCGTGTACCACCGTGGCCGCCATCGCCCCGAAAAATTCCCGCCTGTCACCGCGCAGATCCGCGTGCCGGCGCAGTTTTTCCATGCGCTTGACGTGGCTGTCCACATCGGCCTTCTGGAGTTTCGCCTTCACTTCTACCGCCATTGCCTGCGTCCCGTTTTCCAGGAAGGCGTCTACCTCGGCGTGTATGTTATGCGCCTTGTTGTTGATCTTCCGGTTGCGGTTTATCGCGTCAAAATCGAAGCCGAACTGTCTGAACTTTTCCGGCAAACCGGGAACCAGGGTGTATTCGGCCTCATCGCCGAACTTGTTGCCCAGGTCGCCGACTATCCGCTGGGTCTCTTTAAGAGCTTTCTGCGTCTCTTTGATCGCCGCTTCCGTCTCTTTGTGCGCCTTACCAATCCCGTTTATGGTTGCCCATACGTCATCTAAGGTCACCTTTTTGGCAGGCTCTTTGGCGGTTTTTGCGGCCTTTTTCGTTGTTGTTTTCGCTATGGGCATAGCTCCCCCCTTGTTTATAGCATACTAAAGGTTTCGGCCTTGGTAAAGACATCGTGGATCTTCTGTCCCCAGTTCCGTATAATGGAATTCTATGATCACTGATCCCGGTTCTTTTTCCTCCTTCGGTTTATCCGACGCGGTACTTGGGGCTTTAAGCCTCAAAGGTTTTACGGCTCCCACCCCTATCCAGACCATTGCCCTGCCCCGGCTCCTTGCGGAGAGCGGGCATCTTATCGTCAAGGCCCGAACCGGAACGGGAAAAACCGCCGCCTTCGGCATCCCCCTGGTGGAACGGATAAGCCGGCAGGGACACGCCCCCCAGGCGCTGATTTTAACCCCCACCAGGGAGCTTGCCCTCCAGGTGTCCCGGGAGGTGGCGAGTTTTACCCCCCCGGCGGGAGGCGCCGCGATTGCCCGGGGGCCGGACGGGGCGGCGCGTTTCTGGCCCCGGATTACCGCGGTTTACGGCGGGGCCTCCATCCGGAGCCAGATCCTGGATTTAAAGCGGGGTACGGAGATCGTGGTGGGCACTCCGGGCCGGGTGATGGATCTGATGGATCGCAAGGTGCTGGATCTTTCCGCGGTTGACTGGTTCATCCTGGACGAAGCGGACGAGATGCTGGACATGGGTTTTTTTGAGGATGTGGAGACCATCATGGCCGGTCTCAAAAGCGAGCGCCGCATGGCCCTGTTTTCCGCCACCATGCCGGAGCTTATCCTCAAGGTGGTGCGTAACCATATCGGGGAGGCGGATATCCTGGAGGACGCGGCCCCGGAAGACGAGAAACCCGCGGTAGACCAGTTCTACATGATCCTGAAAAGGGAAGACCGGCTTGAGGCCCTGCGCCGGATTGTGGACAGCGCCGAAGGGTTTTACGGCCTGATCTTTTGCGCCACCAAGGCCGGAACCGATGAACTTAACCGCCGCCTGGTGGAGTCCGGTTACCCCGCCGAGGCCATTCACGGGGATCTTTCCCAGGAGGCCCGGGAACGGACCCTGCGGCGTTTCCGCTCGAAACAGACGACGATCCTGGTGGCTACCGATGTGGCGGCCCGGGGGCTGGACATTGAACGGCTTACCCACGTGATTAACTGGGACTTACCCGGCGACCGGGAAAGCTACGTACACCGGATAGGCCGGACCGGGCGGGCCGGACGGCGCGGCAAGGCGATAAGCCTGGCCCTTCCCGCGGAACGGGGGAGGATCGCCCAGCTTTCCCGGAGCATGGAACGGGTTCTGGGAAGTGGCATCCTCTGGATGAAAGTTCCCTCAGTGAAATCGGTCATGAAAGCCGTCAGGGCGCGGATCGTCGCTTCCGTACTGGAGGCCCTCCCGGGAGAGCAGTCTTTGGCGGCTGACGCGGTGGACGCGGCTGACGTGGCGCTGCCGGAAAGGGCTGAACTGCCCGCGCCGCCCGATCCCGATACGGAGGGGGCGGACGGCCTTGCCCCTGCCGGGACGGTTCCCGCCCAGGGGGGGGAAGATGGCCCGGAGGATGCGCCGGCTTCCCCCTTCCTTGCCAAGGTATGCCGCCAGCTCATCGAGCGTCTGGGGGCGGAGAAGGCGGTGGAAGCCCTGATCAGCGCAAGTTACGGGGAACTGCTTGATCCCTCCCGTTACGGGGCGGTAACGGAATTTGGCGAAGAGTCTTTCCGCGAGGAGGGCCGGCGGGG
>JAISWN010000100.1 GCA_031271075.1 Treponema sp. | reverse complement strand
GTATTCTAAAAGTGACGAGGGGGGGCCGGAAGAAACCCAATAGTTTTTAAATTTGTACTCATTAAAGAAATTCAATATTGAGAAAGGATTGTAGACAAAATGCTCCCCGTCAAAAGAGAAACCGTCGTAATAATCCCTAATTTGACCCACAAGCTCTTCCCGGGAAACATTAAGTTTTTCCACACCCGCTTCCAGGTGTTCGCTAAAACATGTTTCAAGTTCATCCCCGGTTATGCCGAGCATGGTTGAGTATTTCTCCTGGGTGGTAAGCTCTATAAGGTGGTTCAATGTGGAAAATATCCCCGCCTTGGAAATTTTGGTAATCCCGGTTAAAAAAGCCAGCTTCAAAAGGGGCTCCGTGTCTTTGACGGTGATATAGAATTCCCGCATTATCCCGCGAACCGCCCGGGCCATTTCGGGATTACCAAGATGGTTTAACATCGGCCTGTCGTATTCGTCAATAAGGACGACCACCTGGCCCAGGGAGGAAAGTTTTTTTATAAGAACCGAAAACATTCCCTGATAATCATTTGTAGTGGGCGTAAAACCATATTCCTCATATATTTCACCCACGATTCGCCTAAGGCCGTCTTTTACGGTTTCGGTATTTTCCGTGTTGATCCCGAGCATGCTCATCCTGATCACGGGATATTCCTTAAAATCCCACTTGTCATAGATATAGGTGTTTTTAAACAGCTCTTTTTCTCCCTTAAAGAGATAGTAGAGCGTTGATATGGTAAGGGTCTTCCCGAAACGCCGGGGCCGGGAGAGGAAAAAACTGTCCCCGCCGCCGTTTAACAGATTATAGATGTACCTGGTTTTATCCACATACACATAGTTTTCGGTGATAATCCGTTTAAAATCCTGCATGCCCAGAGGCAATTTTTTCATTAGACCCTCCTGGATTCAGGGAAATTCCCGGTAAAGACCGCCTTAAAGACGCTATTCCTTAACATAATTATAGCATGTTTGCGGAAAACGCAAGTGTTTTTTGGTATACTTCCGCGTTCATTTGTCCTATGGTAACGAGACGGGGAGGGATGGGCAAGACAAGAGTTAAAAATCCGGCGCGCTATCTGGCTTTGCCTGTCTATAAACAGTGTCCGGGGGGGGGGGGGGGGGCATTTTTCCGCAGATCCCACGGGGGAAAACCGAATTAGCGTTTAAAAGCCTTGTAAAATTAATTGGACAGGGAAAACCCGCACTTGGCGGCGATATCGTTCACGGGAATTGCCGACTCCGAGAGGAGCGCGGAGGCCATTTTCATGCGTTTTTCATTCACGTATTCAAAGAAAGTCTTTCCCGTTGTTTTGTGGATCAGGCGCTGGGTACGGCGATCCGAAAGGCCAAAATGGGAGGAGACGGTACTCAGGTTCAGCATAGAGTTCGGAATATTTTCGTCGATATAGGAGACAAGCGAGGCGGCAAGCAGCGTTTCCTGCCGCGCCTTATTGGTTTTTACATAATTGCAGATGTCCAAAGCGGCGGCGATAATTTGTTCCGTCAGCCTCTCGATGCTGTCCTGGGGATTGTAAACCGGCAGGGAGAAATTAAGGTTTCTGTCGGCGATATTCTCGGCGCGGAACCGGATAAAAACCTGTTCAAATGACCAGAAAAGGTGGTAGATAACCGGTTCCTCCACAATGCCCCTGTTCCTGAAATAATCGAAAGCGCGGCGTATCATAATTGAACTGTGTTCAAAGTCCCCCGACAGGAGGAGTTCATAGAAACGCTGGCTGTCGGTGAACTCCAGGGGAAACAGATCGGGCTTATCTTCCATATCGTCCATAAAGAAGATCTGCTTCCCGGTCTGCCCGCCTGCCATGCGCAGAAGCTGCCGGGTCTGGCGGTAGGCCGCGGGAACCTGTTCCATGCCGCCGGACACGGCGGACACGGCGATATATACCTGAAACTGATGCCGGGATCTCATGAACTCCATCGCCTGCGTAAGAGTAGAACTGTAGCTTTCAGGATCAGGAAAGGCGGAACAAAGGGGCAGGATAATGACGGCTCCCTCGTTGCCTATATAATGAACCGGAGCCTTGCCCTCAAGATTCTTTAAAACAAACTGGGCCGAAAGGTGAACCCCCGCGCGGATGAAGGTTTCGGAGGATCCGTTGTCCCGCTCGGCTTTGATAAGGCAGAGACGCCAGGTCTTGGGGAAACCGGGAAACATCCGGCGGGCTTCCTCCCATTCATCGGCGGTATAGACAAGACCTCCCAGGAGCCTTTCAAACATACCCGCCCGGAGCATACGATCCTGCTCCTCCAGGATACCCTGGGTTTTTTCCAGATCCGTTCCCATCTGTTCCATGGGTTTGCTGTGCCTTTGGGAGAAGAAGATCGAAAGCCCAAGGCCGGTGAGGAGAAAAAAAACGATGCTGGCGGCACAGAAACTAATCGCCGGCCTGATCTTGCCCCAAATGACCGATTGGGGGATATAGGCGACACCCCGGTATCCCTTTGTATCCCTGTACTCAATTTTGTGGTACCTTTCCTTTTCCCCAAAATTTCCGTAACCGCCCAGGAGGGTATCCTTGTAGTACAGTTCCACGTAGGTAATATCGCCGCTTATCCACTTCCCGAACAGCAGATCCGTATTGATGATAAAAAAGACCGTGTTCACCTGAAAGCTGTTGTACTGGAGGCGCATATTGCCCGCGTACACCATGCCGTTGAAGTTCTTCTGTTCCGGCGTGTAGTACCGCCCCATCCGGCTGAAACCGTCCGGTATGTCCCAGCCCACCCGTTCCCCGGGGAATTTCAGAAAAGTACCGAGACAGTCGGCGGCCGAATCGAAAACCCGGTAGGCGGTGATGCAGGTCCCGTTCTGGAATACCATCCCGTAATCCGCAACCATGTCCGAGGACAGGGCGGAAACGCCGTAGGTAAGCTCCTTTCTGGCCTGTTCCAGGGCGTAGCGTTCTACCGGGCTTAGAGGAGGGGAAAACCCGGCCGCCTTAATGACGGCGCTGTAATTCCCGCTGCTCGTAATCAAAGCCGACATGCGGTTCAGATCGTTCCGGAAGATCTCCATCTGGGTTGTAAGGTGGGAGTATCCTTCATTGCCGGAGAGGTTCCGGGAAAGGTTATAGATGTAAAAACACCCGATAATGAGTATCACCAGGAGGGCGGAGGAAAGGAGCATATAACTCACCAGAAACCGTGAAAAAACCCGTTTCATGACATTTTCTCCCTGCTTTTACAGGGTAGCATGGTTTGCCGCTTCTGGGGATACCGTGAAAAAATTTCTTGGCAGCATGACTTTCCGGCGGTTAAGGCGGGGAAATATTTCATAGCCCGAAAGATTATTTTCATGTTAAAAACGCCCCAATGAGCGGTATGCTGAACCCGGCCGGCGCTAACGAGGCGCCGAATCAGAAATCAGGAGGAAAGAACATGAAAAAGATCGATTTACGGTTTTTGGGATGCCTTTTGCTGGTATCCCTCTTGGGAGTTGGTTTTCCGGTATTTGGGGGCGGCAGACAGCAGGCCTCCGCCCCGGCGGTTAATGAGGCGGCCATACTGAACCCGGTGGGACAGATTCCGATAGCGAAAGAAAAGATCACCATGAAAATCGGGATGGTCCGGAGTTCCCAAATAGAAAATTTTGACACCAATTACCTGACCAGGGAGCTTGAAAAGGATTCCAATATCCACCTGGAATTTGTGTTTTACGGTTCCTCTGATACCGAGGCGAAGCAGAAAATAGAGCTGGAGTTCGCCGCCGGAGGAGGGGATCTGCCGGATATCCTTAATATGGCTTTTGACGCAGCCAGCACCCAGTATTACGGGGAACAGGGGTTGATAATCCAGCTTGATGATTATGTAAATAACAAGATTTCCTATTCGAAGGCAAGTATTGACGAACTTGGCTACGATCCCTGGAAATACATAAAGTCTCCCAATGGTCATATATATACCCTCTTCCACGCCCAGGAGGAGTACGCATCGGATATCTCCACCCGGCTTTATACCAATAAGGCCTGGATGAAAGAAACCGGAAAGGGAATGCCCACAACCACCGATGAATTCGTAGAACTCCTCAGGGCTTTTAAGAACCGTAAATTTAACACCGATGGGACTAAGGAATACGCTTTTATCGCGGATAAGGGCACAACTCTTGGTTACCGTTTTTTCAATGCCCTGATAACTCCCTTCGTTTATGCCAACGGTACTGACAATTATCTTTACAAAGATGAAAGGGGGCAGATATCCGCGGCTTATGCATCCGAAGGCTGGCGGAAAGCCCTGGTGTGGATCCGGGGCATGGTTGATGAGGGCCTGATAGATCCTCTGTCGTTTACCCAAGACGCGGAACAGCTTAAGGCTATCGCCAATTCCACAAAGGGTTACTGTATCGGAATGTCCACAAATTATCCTGTATCCTGGTATGGGGCCAATGATCCCCGAGCCGCCGATTGGGTGCTACTTGAACCTTTGGCTGTGCCGGGAGGGAAGCGGGTTGGTTCCTTTTCGACTATAAGAGTCTCATCCCGGTACGCTATCAGCAAAAACTGCAAATACCCTGAAGCGGCATTCCGGTTGGGCGACATGCTGATGAACGAGAAGTACAGTATGATCACCCGGTACGGTGAGGAGGGGGTTGACAGGATTCCTCCGCCTCCGGGAACAAAATCGTTCTACTCAGGATATGAAATATCCTCCATTCCGACCCTCCCGTGGGCCACTCCCAACAACAAACGTTGGGAGCAAAACCAGCCTCATATTCTTACCTACCGGATGACCGCCGGTGTCGCGGCTGTTGGTCGTGTTAAGGGGCTTGAGGAATGGTCCAATGTTATGGCAGCGGCCTCTCTTCCCTTTAAAGAGCCGGAAAGGGAGATAGGCCCAATCAATTATACCACCGGGGAATTTGAAAACATATCGGAGATCAAAGCCAATATTGACACTTACTTTGTGGAGTGTTTTACCCGGTTCGTGATCCGTGATATGAGTCTTGAAAACGACTGGGACAAGTATATTAGAGAGTTAAAAGCCATGGGCCTTGATACTTACATCAATACGGTGCGCACGGCATACGCCCGTATGAAGTAAAGTTGGGGGTTAAGGGAGCCTGTCATGAGCAAATGGAAGAAAAGGCTGATAACCAGTTGGGAATATTATGCCTTCCTTGCGATTCCCCTGATTTATCTTTTCTTGTTTGTTTACATCCCCATGGCGGGAGTTCAAATCGCCTTCAGGCGCTATACCCCTATGGGCGGTATATGGGGCAGCGAGTGGGTAGGGTTAAGGAATATCCTTAAATTTTTTCAGTCCTACCAGTTCAGGCGGGTGCTGCCCAATACCCTGCGTTTGGCAATATACGCCCTCGTGGCAGGTTTCCCTATTCCTATTATTTTTGCCCTTCTTCTCAATGTGATGAACAATGGTCACTTAAAAAGACTTGTTCAGACCGTTACCTATATGCCCCACTTCATATCCACGGTGGTGTTGGTAGGCATGGTGATCCGGTTCTGCAGCCCAGTTAACGGGGTCTACGGTCAGATAGTCAATCTTTTCCATTTGAAAGGAGTGGACATCCTGGCCCAGCCTGGCACCTTTCCCCATCTGTATGTCTGGTCAGGGGTATGGCAGCACTTCGGCTGGAGTTCCATTATTTATCTTGCGGCTCTTGCGGGGGTCAGCGCTGAACTTCATGAGGCTGCGGAAATCGACGGCGCAAGCCGCTTTCAGCGGGTGATACATATCGACTTTCCTTCAATACTTCCTACCGCCACCATACTGCTTATCCTTGGGTTCGGGCAGATCATGGGCATAGGATTTGAAAAAGTTTTCCTGATGCAGAATAGTCTTAACCTTAGAACCAGCGAAGTAATTTCCACCTATGTTTATAAGGTCGGCCTTGGGTCGGGGGGACTAAGCGACTATTCCTACGCTACCGCCATAGGGCTTTTTAATTCTGTGGTTAACCTTATCATGGCCGGAGGGGTTAACGCCATAACCCGCCGCCTCAGCAACACCAGCCTGTGGTAGGAGGGAAAATGAAGGGGAAGAGATCCAACGGGGCGCCCAAAAGAGTCAGGCTTACCGGTAGCGACATTATCTTTTATGCAAGCGCCGGGATCATCATCGGTTTTTTGTTTCTCATAACCGCCTATCCGATAATTCTGGTACTCTCCTCTTCGTTTTCGGATCGGATGGCAGTACTGTCCGGGAGGGTTGTGTTGTGGCCCATGGGTTTTAGCCTTGAAGGGTACGTTGCGGTTTTTAAATACCCGGAGATCCTCCTGGGCTACCGGAACACCATCTTTTATACAGCCACCGGCACCTTTGTTAATATTTTTGTAACCATGATTGCGGCATACCCCCTTTCCAGATCCGGCTGGTATGGGAAGAAGGTCGTCAGTTTTGCTTTTATCTTTACCATGTTTTTCTCCGGCGGTATGATTCCCGTCTATCTGCAGATCAGAAACCTGGGGCTACTCAATTCGGTCTGGGCAATGATACTGCCCGGGGCCATTTCAATTTACAATATGATAATAGCCCGTACCTTTATTCAAAATACTATCCCAAAGGAACTTTTTGAATCGGCCAAGATTGACGGTTCCAGCGAATTCCGCTGTTTTCTGTCTATCGTTTTACCTCTGTCCAAGGCGGTAATAGCGGTTTTGGTGTTATACTACGCTGTGGGCCACTGGAACGCGTACTTTAACGCTTTTATTTATCTTTCAAAGCGGGAACTCTATCCCTTGCAGATTTTCCTGCGGGAAATACTCATCGCCAACAGTGTTGAGATGAACCCGTTTCTGGATGACGAGGCCATGGCTTACTATCAGGGCATGTACGACCTCTTGAAATACGCCCTTATCGTGGTGGCCACGGCCCCGATTATCTGCGTCTATCCCTTCATCCAGAAGTATTTTGTAAAAGGCGTGATGATTGGATCGGTAAAAGGCTGACGGATAGCGCCTTTCCAACCCCGGTTTTTAAAACCGGGGCGGTTCCAAAACTTCAGTTTTTGGAGCAAACTTGACTGTGTATCAAAACCAAGGAGATTCAAATGTCTGGTAGTTACAATGTTCAAGGTTTACCCCCCTATGCCGGCGGGGCGCTTACCCCGGAAACCTGGAATGAGGCGAGAAGAAAGGAGATCCTGGAACTCTTCCGCGGCGAAGTCTACGGAAGAATCCCCGAAGAACCTTCCCTTTCGGTTTCATTCAGGGTAGCGGACTCTTCCCCCGGCTTTATGGAGGGCAGGGCGGTTCGTAAAATCGTTGAAATAAGCGCGAGACGGGGGGACAGGGAATTTGTTTTCCCCCTCTTTCTCTTTATCCCCCAGGGGGCGGAAAAGAAGCCTGTCCCGGCGATTCTTACGGTAAACAACCGGGCCTTGAACGACGCGGAGCCTTCCCGGAATGTGTTAAGTTCCTTCTGGCCCGCGGAAGTGATGATTGCCCGGGGTTACGCGGCGGCGGTGGTGGTTACCCACGACATCGCGCCGGATTACGCGGAAAACTTTACCACCAAATTTCACCGCCTCTTTCCCGACTACGTTTCAAATCGCCCGGCGGACGCTTGGGGGGCGATTAGCGCCTGGGCCTGGGCTATGAGCCGGGCCCTTGACTACCTCTGTACCGACCCGGCGATAAACGGAAAGGAAATAGCCACCGCCGGTCATTCCCGGGGCGGTAAAACATCCCTCTGGTGCGGCGCCCAGGATACAAGGGTTTCTCTGGTAATCAGCAGTTGTTCGGGCTGCTCCGGGGCCGCGATTACCCGGGGAAAAGCCGGGGAACACATAAAAGATATTGTCCGGAGCTTTCCCTTCTGGTTCAGCCTGAATTACCAGAAGTACGCGGATCATGAAGATACCATGCCTTTCGATCAGCACTTCCTCCTGGGCCTTATCGCGCCCCGGCCCCTGTACCTTTCCTGGAAGACCTTTGACAGTTGGTGTGACCCGCGGAGCGAGTTTGAATCCCTCAGCCAGGCTGCCCAAATATACCGTCTTTACGGCGAAACCGGGGGATTAGGGGAAAAAATACCCGGCCCTGAACAGACGGTTATTTCAGGGAAGCTTGGCTGTCATATAAGGTCGGGAAGCCATAACATGGACGAGTATGACTGGGAACGGTACCTTAATTTTTG
>JAISWN010000052.1 GCA_031271075.1 Treponema sp. | reverse complement strand
TAGCTTTAAAAAAGTCGATTATGGGTGGTACGGTCTCGGGGATCATTAGTGCCTCCAATCCCGCTTATATCGGCTCTTTTTACCCTTTCTTTACCCCTTTTTTAATGCGCTCGCCCTGTGGAATATACGCTGGTTCCTTGCAAAACCCTCGGATTGACGGTATAAAAGGGAATCCGTCACAATCAAGAGGAGTAACTATGAAATACGGTCTTTGCGCTTCCCTGGAAAACCTGGAATTGGTGGAACGGCTTGGCTTTGACTACATTGAATGCGCCGTTTCTTCAATCGCCGCTTACGGTGACGAGGAATTTGAGAAAATTTTAACAACCCTAAAGGCGGGCGCCCTCCGGGTAGAACGGGTAAACGTGTTGTTTCCCCAGTCCATTCGGCTTATCGGCCCGGGGAGGGATCAAAAAACCATTGACGCATACCTGGAAAAGGCCTTTGCCCGGGTAAAGGCCCTGGGGGGAACCCTGGCGGTTTTTGGCAGCGGCAGGAGCCGCGCCATTCCGGAGGACTATGCTTTCCGCAGGGGATACGCCGAGCTTGTCGCCGTAACAAAACGGATTGGCGAAATCGCGGCGGGTTATGGCATCACTATCGCCATAGAGCCGCTTAACCGGGAAGAGTCGAACTGCATCAATTCCCTTAAAGAAGGGGCCATGCTCCAGGCCGATGCTTCCTCGGACAATGTGGGGCTTTTAGCCGATCTCTACCACATGCTCCGCGAGAATGAGCCGATAGACAACATAATTGCCGTAAAGGATCTCAGCCATACCCACATTGCCCTGCTTGAGGGGCGGGGATACCCCCTTGTAAAGACCAGGGAAGTTGAGGACTTCTTCGCCGTCCTTAAAAAGACCGGTTATTCGGGAACCATGAGCATTGAGGGGAAAACCTCCGACATGGAGCATGACGCGGCAAAGGCTCTGGAAGTCTTGCGATCAATCGCCGGGTAATACCGGTTCAGCCTCTTGGCTTGCCCGGCTTGATCAGCGGCATCCCTGCCGCGGCTTAGTCCTTCCAGGGGAAAATAAAACTCTTGAAGGTCCGGGTTCCGGTTCTTTCCCGCTCGTCGATCAGCAGGGCATCCCAGGGGATGTTCTTGCGTTTGGCCGCGTCCGCGTTGGTGGCGGCGTTTTCCTCTATCCAGTCGTATTTAAGCAGCCTGAGCCGCATGGCCTCGTCCAGGAAAAGAAGCGCCCCGCCGGGACCGGGCATAAGAAAGGCAAGAAAGCCGGAAAGGATAAGGCTTATCACATTGTAAATAAAAACAAACACGCAGAAACCCGGGTTGTCGAAGAAGAAGATAAAGCATTTTTTGATAATCTTGCTCAGTTTGCTGTCCAGCCGGGTTCTTATGGCAAAGAGGAACTGAAAAGAGACGATCCCCAGGGCCGTAAGCCAGAAGATCAGGGCCGCCAGAAGCAGTCCTACCAGGGAACCGATACTGAGGTAGAAGGGAATGATCATGGTGCAGAGAAGCCATATCAGAAACACAAAAAGCCCCATAACGAGGCCCGCCGGCCACACTTCTTTAAAACCCCGGAAAAAATCCCCAAACCCGAAGGAACTGTAATCCGACACCTTCCCCAGGGAATAGGCCGCCGCGGCCAGGTACACGGTACACCAGAGGATCCCCACCGCCATGGCCGCTATGGAAAGAGGCAGCGCCGACACCAGGAGTCCCGGGATGAAGATCGGAAAGGCTACGCTGGCGATAAAACCCAGGTTGATAAGGGCCACCCTGAAGAGATTGTCCCACAGATCGAAGAAGTTTTTCTTGATTAAAAAGCCAATCATTGGAGTATATTAAGGGATTATTCCCGGATAGTCGAGTCCGGACCGGACAATTCCAGCAGTTCAAGCGAACCTGCAAGGGGCTATACAGAGGTTTTTGTCAGGTGAGCCTGTTCCAAAACCCGGTTGGTTTTGAAACAGGCTTTTCCCAAGTCCGACCCCTCGGCACGAATAAACTCCGCCCGGCCGGATGAACCTTATTTGGCCCGGGAAAGGGTAACCGCCGCGGTGGTTACGATGTCTTCCACCGAGGCGCCCCGGGAAAGATCGCTTATCGGCTTGGCAAAGCCCTGGAGGAAGGGGCCGAAGGCTTCAGCCTTGCCCAGGCGCTGTACCAGCTTGTAACCGATGTTTCCCGCCCCCAGATCGGGGAATACCAGGGTGTTCACCTTCCCCTTCACGGGGCTGCCGGGGGCCTTCTTTTCGGTTACCGAGGGAACCAGGGCCGCGTCGGCCTGGAGTTCCCCGTCAAAGAGGAAGCCGGGGTTCCGGGATTTCAGGATCTCCACGGCGCTTTGCACCTTGGCCACGTTGTCGTGTTTGGCGGAGCCTTTGGTAGAGAAGGACAGGAGGGCCGCCACGGGTTCCACCCCCAGGAATTCCCTGCAGGACTGGGCGGCGCTCTGGGCAATATCCGCAAGCTGATCCGCCGTGGGATCGGGTACCACCGCGCAGTCGCTGAATATCAGGGCGCCTCCCACCCCCCAGGAGGGATCCAGGTTGGCCATGACAAAGCAGGAGGAGGCGGTTTTAAGACCCGGCACGGTGCCAATGATGGCGAGCCCCGCCCGGAGTACGTCCCCGGTGGTGTTCTCCGCCCCGGCAACGCTGGCGTCGGCGTCTCCCTGGCGGACCATCATAGCCCCCCAGCGCAGGGGGGAGACGATGTCTTTTTTGGCCTGTTCAACCGTTATCGGGTTGAGGATCTCCTGGCCCTTGGCTTTTTTCGCCTCTTCCTTGGCGTGGAGGAGTTCATAGTAAGCCCGGGCGTAGCCGTCCAGGCGGGGGGAAAGTTCGGGGTTTTCGATGTTGATCCCCCCAAGATCCACCCCCTCCTGGCCGGCGATGGTCTCGATTTCCGATTCCTTTCCCACCAGGGTCACCGAGGAGGCCAGTTCCTCATCCACGATGATCCGGGCGGCCTTGATGGTCCGCGGCTCGGCGCCCTCGGGAAGCACCAGTTTTTTCTGCATTGATTTGGCCTTGGCCCGCATCTCTTTTACAAAGTCCATAGTGTCGCTCCTTAAATTAAGATTATATTGTGAGAATAACGTAAAAATCCTTTCGCCGCATCACCTGTCCGGGACACCTAAACAGCGCCGGGGATCCGGGGGGCCGGCCCCGGCCAGCCTCACCGCGCCGATGTTTGTTTCGGAGACACCGCCAATGGCATAAAACGGAAGGGCGACCCGTTCTGTAATGGCCGCTTGTTCGTCCTGCGGCCTGCCTTACAACATTTTGAAAGAAAATACAAGCAGGCAGGTCAACGCTAAAGAAAACGGGCACGAATCAAGGTTACCCTGTTCCGTCCGTTCTGTCCGTGATGATGAAAAGCATTGGCACTTGCCGTCTTCTGTGGTACAATAGATTTCGGACAAGTAAAATTTTTGTAACCGTTCACGGCCCTATTGCATAAAATCAGGAAATGTGGTAAAAATAAGGCGTGGAAGGGGAAAATTTACAAGAATTAGTCAAAAAGCTGTTAGGGATAATCAAAGAGCAGGA
>JAISWN010000373.1 GCA_031271075.1 Treponema sp. | reverse complement strand
GGCGCGGATATAGGGCTCCTCGGCCCCCTCAACGCGGCCCTCCTCGGGGTATTCGGAGGGGTTGTCGATCAGGAGTTCCTCCCCGCTTCGCAGTTTTACCTTGTACTTAACCGAAGGGGCGGTAAAGATAACCGACTGATCGAATTCCCGCTCCAGCCGCTCCTGTATTACCTCCAGATGGAGGAGCCCCAGAAAACCGCAGCGGAAGCCGAAACCCAGGGCAACGGAAGAATCCTTTTCGTAGACTAAGGAGGCGTCGTTCAGCTTGAGTTTATCCATACTGGTCCGCAGTTCCTCGTAATCGTTGGAATCCACCGGGTAGATGGACGAGAAGACCACGGGTTTTACCTCCCGGAAACCCGGCAGGGGCCTGTCGCAGGGATTCTCCGCCCCGGTTATCGTGTCCCCTACCCGGACATCGCCTACGGTTTTGACCCCCGCGATGATGTAGCCCACCGATCCCGCGGAAAGCTCCCCGGTTTCCACCAGGGCAAGTTTAAAGACCCCCGCCGTCTCCACCTGGTATACGGACCCGGAGGACATGAAGGAAACTTTCATCCCCGTTTTAAGCCGTCCGTCGAAGATCCTCAGATGCACCACCACCCCCCGGTAGGGATCGTAGTGGCAGTCGAAGATAAGCGCCCGAAGCGGGGCGCCGGGGTTCCCCGAAGGCGGCGGGATACGTTTTACAATGGCCTCAAAAAGCTCGTCCACCCCGGTTCCCTGGCGCGCGGAAACCAGCAGGGCGTCTTCGGCGGAGAGGCCCAGGTCTTTTTCGATCTGCCGTCTGGAACCGGGAATATCCGCGGCCTGCATGTCTATCTTGTTGATCACCGGGAGGATCTCCAGGTTGTGTTCCAGGGCCAGGTACATGTTGGAGAGAGTCTGGGCCTGAACCCCCTGGGTGGCGTCCACCAGGAGCAGCGCCCCCTCGCAGGAGTTTATCGCCCGGGACACCTCGTAGGAAAAGTCCACGTGTCCGGGGGTATCCACCAGGTTAAGCTCGTACTCGCGGCCGTCCGCCCCGGTGTAGGGCAGGGTAACCGCCTGGCTTTTAATGGTTATACCCCGCTCCCGCTCAATATCCATGTTGTCCAGGATCTGATCCTGGAAGTCCCGGTCTTCCACCAGCCGGGCTTTTTGGATAAGCCGGTCCGCCAGGGTGGACTTGCCGTGATCGATGTGGGCAATAATGCAAAAATTGCGGATAAAAGCGGTCTCTGCCATGGGAAAATGGTATACAAAAAGAGGGGGTTTCACAAGGCGGCGCATTGCCTCACGTTAAATCTTACCCTGGCGCGTGATTTGAATTATCTAATTTATAATATTATGTTAAAGGAATGTCCTTATGGTTTTCGCCTTACAGCTTGGGGGTGTATAGCTTGGGGGTAAACCGAGGAAAACCGCCCCTTTGTGGGCGGGTATCTTTCGAGGCGGAAGCCTCATGGTGTACGGTAAACCGTGCACATCGTGTATATAAAAATATACACAAAGGGATTGTTTTATGAAAAGGATAATCTGCGTCTTTCTCTTGGCGGTTCTGACCGCGACGGCATTCGCCCAGGAATCCGCCAAAACGAACAAAATAGCGGTGGGGCTGGACGTTTTCCCTCTGCTCAAGGGCATCGTCTACACGGACCTTGGAGGACGACGGCCTCTTTGCCCTGTCGCCGGCCTTCGAATACCTGGTGGCCCCGCACTTTAGCGTGGGCGGCGTTCTTGATCTGTGGTTCGGCGAGCATTCCAACATCGACATCTTCTACTTCGGCCTTACGGCCCACGGGAGATGGTATTACAAGCCGGCTCTGGACGGGTTCTTCCTTGACGCAGGGCTGGGCTTTAACGCCTTCTCGATAGACGGGAAAGCGGCCGACAGGGATCACGGCGGCTTTTCCGGCCTGACCGCCTCCCTGAAAGCGGGTTACAAACTGATATTCGGCAAGAATTTCTTTGTGGAGCCGTCAATGGCCTACGTATACTCAAAATGGAAGGACTTGGATTTTATTACCCCTCTGGAGTGGGAGCCGGGGCTTATCATCGGCGGGACATTTTAATCGACCCTTGACGTGGTACAGGGTGTCCGACACGGCAGGGCGCAAGCCAAGCCTCCGCCCTTTTTCTGTCTGATGAACAAAAACTCACCTTTTAAAGGCCGCGGGCTCTTCCAATCCGGCCCGCTCCTTCTTATACCCGGTAATTCAGGTAGCTGTCGAATACCGCCTTGTCTACTTTAAGACCGAAACCCTCATCCGGGGGAACTTCCAGCCGGCCTTCCCGGATACGGTAGGCGGAAGCGTCGATCCCTTCGGCCTCGGCCACATCGAATTCGGCAAAGGCGAACTTGTCCGTGGCGGCGGCAAAATGCCCCTGGGCGTAGTTTCCGTAAAAACCGCCGTAATTATGGGGAGCGCAGAGAATTTCAAAAGGTTCCAGTTCCCGGCACAGATCCATCCAGTTAAAGAAACCATAAGAGCGGAGATCGTACTGCAGCACATCTACAAGGCCCTTTCTGGCCCAGTCCACCAGGGCTTCGCAGGCGTGGCCTTCACCGTCGGCGATAAGGGTACCGATCCCCTGTTCTTTCATCCAGCGTCTGAGTTCCCGGTAAAGCATGTTGTCCTCGTGAAAAGCTTCCTCCAGCCAGTAAAGGCGGGCATCCTTCGTGGCGGACAGGAATTCCCTGGCAAGGTTCAGGTTATAGCCGTTGTTCGCGTCTACCATGAGCTTCGCCTCGGGCCCGGCCAGGGATCGGATTCCCATAACGATATCCACATCCCGCTTGAGCCCCTCGGAGAGGCCCATCCACATCCCTGGGCGGCCTATCTTGATTTTAAAATGCCGGTGACCCCGGCCAAGACCTTCGGAAACTTCAGAAAGAATAAAATCCACCGCTTCCCGGTCATTCTTGATATGGAGTTCGTCAAAGTAAATGGTCGTATCGTACACGGGCACGGAAAACGTACCGTTCAGCGCCGCAGGATCCCTGGCAACAAGCTTGTATACCGGTTTATGGAACCTTTTCCCCAACCAGTCCAGGAGGAGAAATTCCAGGCCCCGGTACGGGGGAAGCAGCGTACCGTCCCCGCCGAACAGGGCTTTGAGGGGAAGCCCGGAAAACTTTTCCGCCTGCTGCCGGCCCAAGGTACACCATCCAAAAGCCCCGATTCCCCCGGCCCTCAAAAAACCAAGGGGAAATTTACCGCCCCACCCGTGGGTGTCAAGCCGGGCGTTTTTGCCGGCAATCCGCGGCCGTTTAAAGGGAATCTCCCCCTGAGAAATCTCCTCAATACGGACATCCTTCCCAATCTCGTCCGGATCAAAATGAAGCATCCTATTCCTCCTATCCTTTAATGGCTCCAACCATAATACCCTTTATAAAATACTTTTGAATAAAGGGATACAGAATAACTACCGGCAGACTTGAGACCACGATAACCGCGTACTTAACCGTGATCCCTATCTTTACCATCTCCCCAAAACTGTCGCCTCCCCCGGAAAGCTGGTTTGCCAGAAGGATATTCCGCAACGCAAGCTGCAGGCTGATATTTGAAGAGGATCGCAGATATATGAGGGCGTTAAAATAAGAATTCCAGTGGGCAACCGCGTAATAAAGCACCAGCACCGCCAGGATAGGTGTTGAAAGGGGCAGGGCTATCCTGAGCAGAAAACGGAAATTACCGCAGCCGTCCAGGGCCGCCGACTCGAACAGTTCTTCGGGAAGGGAGTTCTGAAAATAGGTCCGCATAATAATCAGATTAAAAGTGGAAATGGCGTTTGGTATTACCATTGCCCAGAGGGTGTCCACCATGCCAAGTTTTTCCACAATAAGGAAGGTCGGAATAAGGCCGCCTGAAAAAAACATGGTAAAGGCAACCATAAACATGATAAGGTTCCTGCCCGGAAGTTTCCGGCGGGAAAGGGGAAAGGCAAGCAGTGTGGTCATAACCATATTGATACAGGTTCCCACCGCCATATAGCCAAGGGAATTCCTGAATCCGGTGGAAACACTGTTGTCGTTAAATACCATTTTGTACCCGTCCAGGGAAAGATCCACGGGCCAAAGGTATACCCGCCCTGCCATTACCGCTTCCCCGTTGCTAAACGAGGAGCTAAGCACATAGACAAGGGGATACATAACAAGCAGCAGGATCAGGGCCGTAATGAAGGTAACCACACCCACAAACAACCTATCGCCGGATGAATCTCTTATGCGCTTAGCCTTTGCCATGCTCCCCCCTTACCACAGGCTGGTACCGCCAAAACGCTTTGCCGCCTGATTGGTAACCAGGAGCAGAATAAAGTTACAGATCGAATTGAAAAGGCCCACCGCCGAGGCAAAGGAATATTCCGCCCCCAGGATACCCACCCGGTATACAAATGTGGAAATTACATCGCTGGTTTCCATGTTCAGGCTGTTCTGCATAAGCAGAATTTTTTCATAACCGATATTCATGATGGAGCCGCAGCGGAGAAGCAGCATAATGATAATGGTCGGCATGATAGAGGGCACCGATATGTAGCGTATTTTCTGCCAGCGCGACGCGCCGTCAATGGTTGCCGCCTCGTAAAGCGCCGGGTCCACCCCCGCAAGGGCGGCGATATAAATAATTGCGTCCCAGCCCATATTGGTCCAGATTCCGGACCAGACAAAAAGATGCTGAAAATACCGGGGGTTTATCAGAAAGTCCCTGCTGGGTTTTCCCGTGGCAGTAAGGAAAATATTCACTATTCCGGTATCCAGAGAAAACAGCATACTGATAATGCTTACCACAACTACCGTTGAAAGAAAGTGGGGCAGGTACGTTATATTCTGTACCAGTTTTTTATAACGGTAACTCTTCAGCTCGTTGAGGAGCAGGGCGAAAATGATGGGAATGGGAAAGCCGACAAAAAGGCTGTAAAAATTGATACTCAGGGTATTCCGGAGAACCCGGCCAAAATAAAAAGAGTTGAAAAAACGAAAAAAATGCTTCATCCCCACAAAACGGCTGCCAAAGAAACCACGGGAAGGCATGTAATCCCGAAAGGCTATCTGGATACCGTACATGGGGGCGTAACAAAACACGATATACCAAAGTATCGGGAGAAGCATCATCAGATAGAGATCCCAATAACTCCGGAAGAGATTTAATTTTTTTCTGGACATTAGCATCTGTAATCCTCCGGAACCCGGAATCCAAATGGACTTGTTCGGAAACTGAAGTTTCCGAACAAATTCCGCTAAAAACAGCAAAATGCGGAACATTTTGCGGGGCCTGTTCGACAACCAACCGGGGTGTCGAACAAGCCCAATGGCCGGATCTTCCGCTATCCGGCCGCCGCGTCTGCCCTGGACAAAATCCGCGACAGGAAATATTTATTTCATGCGGTTATACGCGGCCTGGAACAGGGCTTCCAGTTCCTTTATCTTCATTTTTTCACAGGTGGATACATACTCGTTCCACCGGTCAAAACTCAGTTCGCCGGTGATGAATTTCGCCTCACATTCATCAAGGTACACATCCAAATCCCGCCGGATATCATTAACCTTTTCGGCATCTTCAACAGAAAATACCGGATAAGCATAAGCAGGGGTAGTCTGATAGTAGGCCTGGTACACCGGGACCGATTCCCGCACCTTTATTGAATAGATGAAGTTTGAATTGTTGGCGTTACGCCAGTAGGGAAAACCGCCGCCCGGCAGGGGGCACATGTCCCCTACGGCCATGGCCACACCCTTGGCGGAATTGAGGATACTGTCGGAGTATTCCCATGTACCATCGGGCAGTTTCTGACAGGTTACCCCTTCAAGAAGCGGGGAAAGGCCGCCGATAAAACGGGAACCTTCATCGGAGTAGAAATAATCAATCCAGCGCAGGGAGATTTCAGGACTCTTGTCCGTCCTGGTTATTACAAAGGCTGCGCCACCGTGGTTGGGCCCTAAGCCTATAACCGGAGTGATATTCCCGTTCCGGGGAGGGGCCAGGGGAATGTAATCATCCCGGTACTTGCTCCAAAGATCGTCGGAGGAAAGGCCGAAACTGCCGGATACATCGCTGTTGAATTTGGACAGGGAAACGTCGGAAGTCTGGGTAAATATCGCGTTATCCAGCAGTTTTTCCCTCCAGAGCAAATTCATAAACTGAAGCGTCTCCTTGTACTCAGCGGTTGTGGGAAGCATCCCCAGTTTTCCGTCTTTGATATAGGTATACTTGTAGCCCATATTGGTAGCGATTCCCCAGCTCCCCAGAAACACATCAACGCGGGGTGTACGTCCGCCGGAATATTCCACCACGTAGGGAATTTCATCCTGAAGGTTCCCGTTTCCGTTGGCATCCTTGTCACGGAAAACCCGCAACACATCAACAAATTCGTTCAAAGTGGCAGGGGCCTTCAGGCCAAGCCTGTCAAGCCACTTCTTGTTTATCCAGAGGTTCCGGTGACTCGTCCGGTTGGGATCCAGGGTGTTTATCAGGGGAAGGGCGTAGATCTTCCCGTCAGGGGCCATGGAAGCCTGCTTTGCGGCAGGGTACTGGGCAAAGAGCGATTTAACACCGGTAGAATACCTGTCAATAAACGGCGTAAGATCGATAATCGAACCATCGGCGGATGTCTTGGAAATATCCGGCGCCCCCTTGATAATCGCGTCGGGCATAGAATTGGACGCCATCAACAGGTTAATCCTTTCGCTGAAGCCGTCGCTCGAAACGACCTCCCAGTTCACCTTTACCCCGGACATCTGTTCGTAACGCTGGAAGGTAACCATCTGGTTTGGATCGGTAATGTGCGGGGGCCGCCTGAGAAGAAAACGTTTAGTGACAGTTTCTTTCACTATAGGAAAGCCTGAAGGATTAAAATTGGCCCCGGCGCCCTGGGAAGCGCCTTGGGAAGGGGCAGAATCCCTGTTCCCCCCGCCAAACACCGAAAGCGGCATGCAAAACACGGCAAGAGCAAGAAACGCAAACACAACTTTTACCTGATTTTTCATAAGAACTTCCTCCATCTGTAAGTGATATTAATAGGGAAGATTATGGAGGCAGGATCGGGAATTTAAGTATTCCCAAAAACCATGTTTTTATAACAAATTTCCAGTTTTCAGATGAAAAAATTCCAGAAACCGGCGGGCCAAAAAGGTTTTGCCGGTAGAGTCACAGATGCCCGCTTTGGAAACTCCGCGGCAGGCTGTCAGGGTGAAACGGCGCGGGAGAGCTTCCTCAAAGGATGGAACTGGGAAACCCAGCCGGCGGAAACCTGTTCCCGAAACTGCCGCGGGGTAAATCCGGTTGTTTCTTTAAAAAGATTAAAAAAGTTATTGTAATTTCTAAATCCCACCTGCTCGTATACCTGGGTGGGGGGGATCTTTTTTATCAGCATCAGCATACCCGCCGCCTGGATCCGTACCCGGTTGATAAACTGCGCAAGTCCGGTTCCGGTTTCCTTTTTGAAGATGGTGCCCAGGTAGGAGGAATTCATGCCGCAATGACGGCCAATATCCGGAATGCTTATATCCTCCCTGTAATGCCGCTCTACGTATTCGATGGCGGCCGCCACAGCCCAGGAAAATTCCCTGTACCCGCTTTCCGTGTTGATAAGGTCCGTAAGCAGCCGGGCAAAGTATTCCCGGGCCCTGTTCATGTCCAAGGCGGCGATTCCCTGTTCGGCCTCGGGGAAAGGGATCCGGCGTTCCTGGTACAGCTTCATGGTAAGGGACAGAAGATCCCCCATGAGGATGGAAAACTCACCTTCCAGGGGCTTCCTCCTGTCCCGCAGGCTGAATATATCCTCCAGGATTCGTCCGGTCTTGTCCTTATCCCCGCCAGAAACAGCGGTGATAAGCTGTAATTCCTGATCGATGGTGATACGAAACAGATCCTGAACCGTATGGGCAACAGGCTGGGTGGCAAGCTGCCGGTAGGCCTCGGGAAGCCTGGACAGCTCAGTTACCCGCTTTCCCCCACGCCAGTCTATATAGATGTTGTAGTATTTTAGCAGAACATCCTGAAGAATACCCATGCAACGATTCGCCCGGCGTTCCTGGGAAGAACCGTCTTCACCCGGCTCGGCGGAAAAGAGGAAGATAAGCCGCAGATCTCCCAGGAAAACAAGACGGGTTTCCCCCTCCTGCCCGCATATTTCCTCACAGGTACCCAGTATCCGGCGAACCAGATGGCTCTCTTCCCATATACCCGTGCTCGTCTCGGGGGTGCTTACCAAAAGGTTCAGTTTGGCCGCCACAATCATAGGCTTTCGCAGCCCTTCAAGACTTTCCGGAACGGAAACAGAATCTTCCGGCCGAAGTCCGGCGGAAGACAGAGAAACAGCCTCCCCCGGCGGATCAAAAAAATCACGGAGCTTCTCCTCTCCAAGCCGGCAGCGGAGACAAGGCAAATTTACAGGGCTGGGGGGGGGGGGGGGGGGGGGGGGGGGGGGGGGGGGGGCGGGGGGCGGGGG
>JAISWN010000314.1 GCA_031271075.1 Treponema sp. | reverse complement strand
CGGATGACCCGGGAGATAAACGATCTTAAAAACCGGCAGATCAACGCGGAATTTCAGGGGGATCAGCAGCAGTCCATGCGCCTGGAAAACGAGATCTACCGGAAAAGCGAACTCCTCAAAGAATACTACCAGCTTAAAACCCAGGAGCTTGAAGCCCAGAAGAAAAGGCTTACCCAATCGGGGGCTTTTCTGGAACAGGTTTACGATGAGATACGTTTTATTGCCGAAAGCGAAGGGTACAGCACGGTATTGAACCTTAAAGAAAGTACCGGTATCCTCTGGTACAGCCCGACAGTGGATATTACCGATAAATTAATTCAAAATTTGGTGTCCAAGGCGGGCCGCTAAGGTATTACCGGTTTTCGGCGGCGTATCTCAGGCGGTATACACATACATCCGGCAGCGGCAAAAGACTAAAAGACACGTTTCCTGCGGAGGGGGTCTACGAATCAAGGCGCTTCGTCACCAATGTTTGATCAATACAGGCGGATAAAGCAGGATCATCAGGGGGAAGTACTTTTCTTCCGTTTGGGTGATTTTTATGAGATGTTTGCCAACGATGCCCTGGAAGTTTCCGCCCTGCTGAACCTCACCCTTACCAGCCGTAACGGGCAGCCCATGTGCGGTATTCCCTACCACGCGGCCCGCTCTTATATTGCCCGGCTCCTCAAATGCGGGAAGAAAATAGCCGTCTGCGAACAGTTTGCCGATCCGGGCAAGGGTCTCATTGAGCGCAAGGTGGTGGAGGTGATCACCCCCGGCACCGCCATAGACGAGGATTTCCTGGACAAGGGAAGTTCCAACTACCTGGCCTGCCTCGCCGCCCAGGGAGGGCCCCTCTGGCGCTGCCTTTCCTTCGCTTACATCGACCTTTCCGCCGGGGATTTCCACGCCACCAGCTTCCCCCGGGAAGGGGCGCCGGAAAGGCTCCGGCAAGAGCTGGAGCGGCTCCAGATACGGGAGATAATCCTCCAGGAATCCCTGCTTGAGGAGGACGGCAAGATAGCCCGGGCGATCCTGGAGCGGCCCAATCTGGTGGTGAACCGCTGGGCCGACTGGCTTTTCGACCCGGAAAGAGGCCGGCAGCGGCTTCTCCGGCAGTTCAAAATAGCCAGCCTGAAAGGGTTCGGCCTGGAGGACGACAGCCCGGAGATCCTTTCCGCCGGCGCGCTGCTGGATTACCTGGACGAAACGGCCAAGGGCCTTATCCCCCATATACGGGGTATTACGGTCTACCAGGACAGGGAGTATGTGGGGATAGACGAGTCTTCCCAGCGGAACCTGGAACTCATCCGCAGCCTGCGGGACGGGGAACCGCGCTTTTCCCTCCTGGAAGTAATGGACGAAAGCCGTACCGCCATGGGCCGGCGGCTCCTCAAACGGCGGATCCTCCACCCCCTGCGGGACGCGGCCGCTATTAACGCCCGGCTGGATATGGTGGAGAGCTTCTACCGGGATCAGGCTTCCCTGGGCGCCCTGCGGGAACTTCTGGGGAAAACCCCGGATCTGGAACGGTTAAGCTCCCGGATCGCCATGGACAAGGCCCACGGCAAGGACATGGGGGCGGTAAAAAACGCCCTGGATTCCCTGGAGAAGGTGGAGGAACTGGCGGGGCTGCTTCCGGTTTCGTTTGAGTCCCCCGAGGCGCGGCTTCTGGCCGGAACGGGTTTTGCCTCCCTGATGGCGATCCGGGATCTCCTGGACCGGGGGCTCTGCGAGGAACCGTCCATATTACTCACCGAAGGGAACCTTATCCGGGAGGGTTACAACGCGGAACTGGACGGCCTCCGGAAGCTGCGGGACAACGGCAGGCAGCTTCTGGAGGAATACCTGGAGGAAGAGCGGGAAAATACGGGGATTTCGAGCCTCAAGATCCGTTACAACCGGCTTATCGGTTACTTTTTCGAGGTAACCAAGGCGCATCTTTCCAAGGTTCCCGCCCATTTTATCCGCCGCCAGGGGATCGTCGCCGGCGAGCGTTTTAGCACCGACCGGCTGGCCGCCCTGGAGTCGGATATCAACGGGGCCTCGGATAGGATCATCGAACTGGAAAGGAGGCTTTTCCTGGAGCTCCGGGAACAGGTGAAGGGGAATCTCCGGGAACTGGCCGCCGCCGCCGCCAGGCTCGCGGAACTCGACGTGGCCCAGTCCCTGGCCCGGGCCGCCACCATACGCAACTGGGTGCGCCCTTCGATAGACAACGGGAAGGCTCTTGTTATCCTGGAAGGCAGGCATCCGGTTGTGGAGGCCCACCTGCCGGCCGGGGAGTTTATCCCCAATAACATCGTCCTTGAGGGGGAGGGCGTTTCTTTCGCCCTGATCACCGGGCCCAACATGGCCGGAAAGTCCACCTACCTGCGTACCGCGGCGCTGATCGCCCTTATGGCCCAGATGGGGAGCTTCGTCCCCGCCCGGGAAGCCCGGATCGGGCTGACGGATCGGATCTACTGCCGGGTGGGGGCCTCGGACAACCTTGCCCGGGGGGAATCCACCTTCCTTACGGAGATGAACGAGACCGCCTATATCCTCAACACCGCCACCGATATGAGCCTCGTGATTATGGACGAGGTGGGCCGGGGAACCGGAACGAAGGACGGCCTGTCCATCGCCTGGGCGGTATGCGAAGAACTCCTGAACCAGGTTCGGTGCCGTACCCTTTTCGCCACCCACTACCACGAGCTTTCCCTGCTTTCCCATCCCCGCATGGCGAACCGTTCCATGGAGGTCCTGAACCGGGACGGGGAGATAGTGTTCCTCCGGCGCATAAAAGAGGGCCCCGCCGCGGAATCCTACGGGCTGCACGTGGCCCGCCTGGCGGGGCTGCCCCGGGAAGTCCTGGACCGGGCCGGGCGCGTCATGGAACAGCTTGAGGAGCGGGATCGGGGGCTTGCCCCTGAGCCTTCCCCCAAACCCGCCTCCTCTGGGGAAACCCCTCTCCCGGCGAACCTTGGCCGCCTTCTTGAAGAAATAAGCGCCCTGGAGCCGGACAATATAACCCCCATGGGGGCCCTGCAAAAACTGCAAAGGTGGAAAAACCTTTTAAATTCCGAAAAAAATTATAAATCCGCGCGAAGTAAAAAAAATCCGGCCCTTGAAAAACCCGAAAACCCCAGCCTGTTTGATTCGTATTGAGGGTTTCATCCCTCGCGGCTCCGCCGATGCTTGTTTATCCGTACCGGGGGATGCCCCGCCGCCCTCCGTGAAAAAACGGAAAAAAACGGAAAAAAATCGAAAATATTGAATTCCGGTTTTGGATGACATATATTAAATAATATATTTAGTTGTAATAATCACTTAATAAGAGGTGCTATATGAAGACGGTGTACTGTGCGGCGGCGCTGTATATTTTATTATCCATACCGGTTGCCGCCCAGGACAGGCAAAACACCGCCAGGGAAGGCATGGCTTCCTGGTATGAATCCCCGGATACCGAATTATACGCTTCCCACGCGACTTATCCCTTCGGAACAGAGCTGATCATTACCAATCTGGAGAACCAGCGGCAGATTATCGTAAAAGTAGGCGGGCGTATACCGGAAGACTCCCGCTGGATAGTAGACATTTCTCCTAACGCCGCGGAAAAGCTTGGGATGAATATGAGTGGATTTACCCGGGTAAAAATAGAAGAAGTTGTCAAGACCGCGGGAAAGCCAAAGGCTATGCGGGCTACAATACGGAAATTCTCCCAGGTAGGATTGGCCCAGGTTCTTACCGATGGAGCCGATCTAAGCGCCGGGCATCCTTCCCTAGCCTTGGGAGCCAAGGTGAAAATCACCAATCCCGTCAACGGGCGTCAGGTAACTCTTACTATTAAAAGCCGCATCAGGGCCAACTCACAGCGGGTTATTGAACTATCCAAGGCCGCGGGAGTCAGCCTCGGCATGCCTAATAAACCCATAAGCGTAAAGATAGAAAGCGCCAACTAGGCTGCTGGACATTTAAACAAATTAAGTTTAGGATAAGAAAATTGATATACCCTGCGGCGAGGGATGATACTCTCAAGGCGGATTGAAAGAATAGGATTAAGACCGGTATGAAAAAGGTTGGGGTTTTCTCGTTTGTAGTCTGTTTGGTACTTTTTTTTTCCTGTAGCCTGTTCCCTAAAAAACAGTTGGTTATCTACACCTGGGAAGAGATGTTCCCCCAGGAAATTCTTGATTCCTTCAGGAAAGTTACGGGCACCGAAGTTGTCCTTAAATACTTTGAATACAACGAAGATATGCTTATGGGGCTTCAGGAGGCCGAGGGTGGAACCTACGATCTGGTAATCGCGGATGATTACATTATTGAATTCGTCACTGAACAGGGGCTGGCCCAAAAGCTGGATAAATCAAAGATCCCCAATCTGAAAAATGTAAATCCCCTGTATCAGCACCAATTCTACGATCCCCGGGATGAGTATACGGTTCCCTACGGCGCCGGGATACAAACCATTGTCTATGACCCCGGGAAAATAAATTTTGATATTGAAGGCTTCTCCGATCTCTGGAATCCCGATCTGCGGGGCCGGGTTGGTATTACATCCAACTACCGGGTTATTGACGGCATGACGTTACAGACCATGGAAAAAAGTTACAACGAAACCGATCCCGCGGTAATTGAGGCTGCCGGCAGGCAGCTGCTTGAGTTAGTCCCGAATATCGCCGTGATCCGCGACATGGATCTGGACGACGAGTTGCTTGCGGGCAATATTGATGTGGCCCTGATGTATACCGATCAGGTTACCAAATCCCTGGTCCAAAATCCGGGATTAAAGGTAGTGTATCCCAAGGAGGGGATAGGATTCGGGATTATGGCGGCCTTTATTCCTTCCAAAGCCCCCAACGCGGCCGGGGCCCATAGGTTTTTGGACTTTATTCTGGATCCCTGGCGCGGCGCCGACTGCGCCGAGTATCTGGCCTATTACTGCGCCAATTCCGCGGCGGAAGATTACATCAAACCGGAATTGCGGGAATACCTTACCATGCCTACCGAAACCCGTAATGGCATAGAGGTGATAAGATTCGGGAACTTCGAGATCATGCTGAACATCGATCAGGATGCCGAAGACGCCCACGCCCGGATCTGGGAGGCATTTAACAAGGCTGCCGGGAATTAAGCAGGCTGTTGGACTAAACAGCAGATTTAGTGGAATCAGGCCAGTAGAAGTTTGTTGCGCTTCGCGCATAAGATGTTATGCGAAATTTGCGCTGAAATTGTTGAAAAATATATTAGAGTTGTTCGGAAACTTCAGTTTCCGAACAAATTCCGCTGAAAACCGCAAAATGCGGGGCATTTTGCAGGACTTGTTCGAGAACCAACCGGGTTCTCGAACAAGTCTATTCTTTGTCTATCTCCAATTTTCAGGAAATAAAACAACTTTAACCGGCCCCTTGGGCAGCAAGCGCCGGCAGATTTCCTGGATTTCTTCCGGTTTTACCCTTTCGTAAAGGCCCGGACGCTTGTTCAGCCGGGAAAGAGGGGTATCAAGGAGTACCGAGGAATTGATGTAACTCTGGGCGATATAAGCGTTGTTCTGTATCGAGGCTTCCCACTCCTTTTTCAGGGCCTCTATTGATTTGGCAAAGGTATCGGGGTTGACGGAACCGCCGGCGGTCTGCCGGAGAAGCCCTTCTACCGCGCCGGACAGTTCCTTCACCCGTTTGGGATCACAGACAAAATACACGCTCATGGAAAGCTCCCCTTTGGGGGCGGGGGAGAGGGAAACCCCTACGGAGATAGAATAAACCCCGCCAAGAGCCTCCCGGATATCCTCGGTCATGCGGATATCCAGGTACTCGGTCAACACCGAGGCGGTGACGCTGGCCTCCTCCGTAAAGGGCAGGGGATCGTACCAGCCCATAAACACCATGCTCTGTTCTTCCCGGCCTTTCCGCACAATGCTTTCCGTTTCTCCCGGCCTTTGGATCCGGGGGTCCGTCCAGGTATTCCAGGAGGCCGCCGGAGGGATCGAGGCAAGGTAGGTTTCCGCCAGGCGGCGCATGGCCGCAATATCCAGGTTTCCGGTAAAAACAAAGGTGTAGTCCCCGGGGTTAAGCCCCCCTTTGATAAAAGTCCGTGCCTTTTCTATATCCACCCCGGGCAGATCTTCCGGTTCCAGGGGCTTGTGGTATGGGTGTCCCCCGCTGGTAACCCGGCTTATCTCGTCGAGGAACAGGGTGTCCGGGCTTTCTTTCCGGTGGGCAAGATCGGTACGGTACTGGTCCAGCATGGCGTTTACCGCCTCCTTATCCAGCCGGGGATCGGTAAAGCTTAGGTAAAGCAGTTCAAACAGGCTCTTGAGATCCTTCGTGGTGGCGGAACCCCGGAAACCCCGGCTATACCCGTTCATCCAGTAGCCCAGGGAAACCTGCTTGTCCGCCAGGCGTTTTATCAGATCGGGCCGGGAATAGGGGCCCAGGCCCGAAACCCCGGCCATTTCCGAGGCAAGACGGGCGGAAACGTAGTCTTCCCGCGGAGCGCTCATCGTACCCCCCCTGGCCATGGCATGAAGAATAATTTCATTGTTCCGGTTGTTTGTTTCTTTCAGGATCAGCTTCGCCCCGTTTTCCAGTTCCCAGACAAGGGCGCCGGTCTCCTCATCCACCGATTCGCCGCGAATCGCTCCCCCCGCAGGCTGCCGGGAAAGGAGTTCGCTTTCCCGGGCGGTTTCCACCGGAGGGTCTATCTTCAGGGAGGCGCTTTCCTTGACGAGTTCCGCAAGGCGCGCTTCCCCGGGCAGTTTGGTTTCCGATTCCGGGGCGCTTATGAAGATCCGCAGATCCCCGGGGCTGAAGTAGTCTTTTACGGCGGCGGAGATTTCATTAACCCCTATACCGGGGAGGAGCTTCTTTGCCGCCTCCAGTTCCCATTCAATATCCGGCAGGGTTTCTCCCTCAAGAAAATAATCCGTCAGGCCGTAGACGTAATCGGAGGATTCCTGCCGGTCTTTTTCGGATACCAATCGCTCCAGGCTGGATACCAGGGAACCTTTGGCAATTGCCAGTTCCGCGGCAGTAAAACCGTAACGGATCATGGATTCCTTTTCCCTGAGCAGGGCCGCAAGCGTTTCCTCGGCCGCCCCGGTTTTCGCCTGGGCCATCATAATGTAGAACCGGGAGGAAGCCCCGTAACGGATATTTCCCGCCCCCGCCCCTACATAGGGCGTTTCGCTCTTCAGTGCCGCCTCTTCAAAACGGAGGCCAAGCATCTGCCCCACCAGATAGTCAACGAGCCCCTCCCGGTAGGAGGCAAGATCCCCCCGGGGAGGTTCCAGGTTCCGTTTGTAGTACAGATCTACCCGGGTATGGGTAAGTTCCGGGTCGGTAACGATAGAGGTTTGGAGGAAATCCTTTTGGGGCGGGGGAAGATCGTAGCGGGGACGATCCAGGGGTTCCGCCGGGCTTGTGGCGGAGAAGTGGGAGGCCAGTTCCGCTTCCAGCAGGGAGGCGTCAAAATCCCCCACGATGATGATGGCCATGTTATCCGCCCGGTACCAGCGCTGGTAAAAAGCCGCCAAACGGTCCGCCGGGGCCTTTTCTATGATCTCCGGAAGGCCGATGGGCAAACGGTTCGCGTAGGGGGAACCGGCGAAGATGAGGGGGAACATTTTCCGCATAATCCGTTCCATGGCCCCCAGGCGGGAACGGTACTCCTCCATGATAACCGCCCGCTCTTCATCCACATCTTTGGGGTTAAAGGCAATAGCCCGTGTCCAGTCGTCCAGTATAGCCAGGGCTTTGGCGGGCACGCGCTTTCCGGCCCCATCGCCGGTGGCCTCGGTAGGCGCCTCTATACCGTAAACCGTCCGATCGTAGGATGTATAGGCGTTTACCTCCGGCCCGAAACGCATCCCCAGGGAACGAAGGTAGTTAACCAGCTCCGATTCGGGGAAGCGGGCCGTACCGTTGAAGGCCATGTGTTCCACAAAATGGGCAAGCCCCTGTTCATCGTCCCTTTCAAGCACCGACCCGGCGTCCACCGCCAGGGTAAGGTAGGCCCGGTTTTCGGGCCTGGGATTTTCCAGGAGAAAGTAGGTAAGACCGCCGGGCAGCCTGCCGGTACGGACTTTTTCCATAAAGGGAACCGGATCTTCCGGCCTGCCGAGGCCGCCATAGGCCTCAATGTCCGGTTTCAGGGCCGTTTTTCCCGAGGACACGCAGGAAAAGACGAACAGGATAGCGATCAGCGCCCCAAGCAGGACCGCGTACTGTGCGGCAACGCGCCGCTTGTTCCTGAAACTTCGCAAAAGATACTGGATGTTTTTCATACATTCATTATAATAACCTATAGAAAAAAACAACAGGATAAGAGACTGTAAAACACCGGGCGAAGGAAGGCTTAAAGATGAGATTGTTGACCAGATCCGATTTTGACGGCTTGGCCTGCGGGGCTTTGCTGTTGTACCTGGGACTTATCGACGACTGGAAATTTGTGCATCCCAAAGATATCCAGGATGGGCTGGTGGATGTAACAGATAACGACATTTTGGCAAATATCCCCTACATCAAAGGCTGCAAGCTCTGGTTTGATCACCATTCAAGCGAGACGGAACGGCTGGGTTCCCGCACCTATTTCGAGGGCGTTTCCCGCTCCGCACCAAGCTGCGCCCGGGTGGTGTACGACTACTACGGCGGGGACGCGAAGCTGGGCCGTTTTGCCCGGATGATCGAATATGTGGACAAGGTAGACTCGGGGGACCTTTCCGCCGACGAGATACTGGATCCCAAGGGCTGGATACTCCTGGGCTTTATCATGGATCCCCGTACCGGGCT
>JAISWN010000274.1 GCA_031271075.1 Treponema sp. | reverse complement strand
GCGGGCATGGGTGCGGGCCTTGCGGCGCTGCTTACGATTTTTCGTACCGGTTCCATTACCAATACCACAGGCGGTTCCATTAATACCGATGTGATGCTCGCCATTGTGCTTGGAGGCATGCCGGTTTTCGGCGGCAGCAGGTCGAAGGCTTTTGCGCCGCTTATCGGCGCGGTTACCGTCACCGCCCTTAACAACGGCCTTTTGATGATAGGCGTCAGCGCGAGTCTGGTACAGGGTGTACGGGGAATTATCTTTTTGATGTTGCTCCTCATGGGGACAAGGCGTTCCCAACTGCTTCCCGCACGAGAAGGGTAATACGGGTTTTAGGAACCGTTGGTTTTAAAAAGCCCTTGAAGGAACCGTTTAACCCGGCTTCTTCATAGAAAATCGTAAGGAGAAAGAAAGATGTTAACAAAAGCTTTGTTGAAAAAAGCGTTCGTGGTTCTGTTTGCGCTGGCGCTTCTGGCGGGAGTAAACGCGGGAGGCGGTTCTGATGGCGGATCTCAGGGTACGGCCAGTTCAGGCCCCGTGTTGAAACCGGTCAAGATAGCCGTTGCCTTTTGGTTGTTAGACGCCAACGCGCTTTTGATACAAAAATATTTGCAGGAATATGTGGGGCCTGCCTTTAACGTCAGTTTTATGTTTTCGGAAGCGGTTGAAGATTCGTCCCTGCTTATGACCTTTATGGAAAACGCTTATGCCGCGGGCTGTCAGGGAATCATAAATTATCAGAATACCGCAATTAGTCAGGCAATCGCGAAGGCAAACGATCTTGGAATGTACATCGTCTCCCAGACCACAGCATCAGCGGAAAACAGTAGTCTTCCCTATAATATGGGTTTTGTTGCCGCCACTGCCGCCAGTGTTGCTCAATCATACGGCGAGTTGATGAAAGACCTGGTGAATGACGGCAGGAACCATAATAGTATCATTGTTTCCGCCGGGGCTGGCTTTGGTAATGCTGAACATTACGAGGTAGCGATGGCTATCCTGCGTACACTGGAAGGTGTATACGGATTGAAATATGAGAAGGCGGTAAAGGATCTGGCGGCGTCCCGTGGTATAACGGATGTTACGAACGACAAGGGGATCAAAATCACCATTTATCCCGGATACCCTACCGGCAGCACCTATGTAACCGGTTTGTCGACGCTCCTGCAAACAGGCGAATATGACACGGTGCTGGCCTGTAACGCGGCCTACGCCCGCTGCTCGGTTGCTATTGATGAAGTGGAAAAAGCCCGCAAGATGAATATCCGTGTTTTGGCGACTTCCATGATGGATGACCAGATGAAGACATCGTTTTCAACTGTTGATTCTACCGGTGACAGCAGCCTGAATTCCGCGGTAATTACGGCCAGTATTTCCCAGGCGGCGGGTCTGTTTAGTCTGGTCTATAACGGGATTACCGGTTTTGCTGACAAAGTACGGGTAAACGGTGAAGGGGTGTATTTTAACACGCCGAAATGGAAGTGCAAGAGCGCGGCGGATTTTGCGCGTCTTGAGCAGATCAATTCATCAAATGACACATGGGAAGTAACCATTGACGAAATAAAGCAATTGCTTGTCTTGTTTAACCCCAATGCCAACGCCGAGAGTATTTACCGGCAGCTTGACAGCATAACGTCAGAATCCGTTCTGAGGGCACGGGGACCGTAACAGAACAGCCGTATTCAGGAGGCACGCCATGTCTAAGGCCATGAAAACCAAACTGAAAAACACGCTTATAACCCTAGCCTTCCCCTGTACGGTGTGGGTCATTATGGAGCTATTATGCGCGGTAAAGATAAGCCGCCATGTGTTTAATACCATGCTTGATGTACAGAACTACATACGCAATGTGGGTATATCGGCGTGTACGGCTCTGGCTCTTTCCTACAATTTGGGTCATGGACGTTTTGATCTGTCTCTGGGTGCGCAGCGTATGCTCGTTGTAATTCTTGGGGGAAACCTCGCCATAAAACTCGGGCTGGGTACACCGGGGGTAATACTGTTCGCTCTGGCCTTTGGCCTTGTATTCGGCGCCATAGCGGGGATCATGTTCGTTGTAACCCGGATACCGGCTATGGTGCTTGGCATCGGCGTGGCACTGGTATATGAATGTATCGCTTTTGCCGGCTCAAAATCCCAGGGGCTTCAATTGTTTGGCGTAAAAGGAGTAGAGAACCTGTCAAATATGTATCTTACTATATGCGTTGTACTGGCGGCGGTATTTCTTGTAATGGTTATCGACCGTTACACAAAGTTTGGTTTTTACGCCCGCGCTATCAACGGTTCACAGCGAATTTCGCATGGCTGCGGGATAAACATCTTTACCCACGCGATAGGATGCTATACGATAGCCGGCGCATTGGCATCTTTTTCAGGCGTGTTTGACGCCGCTTTTAAAGGCGGGATGGATGCGGCGCTGGGTTTTTCCAGTAATTCGGCCATCATGTCAAACTGTTTCCCCATGTTTCTCGGAAAATTCATGTCCCGGTGGTCAAGCGATTCAGTGGGTATACTCATTGCTACCATGACCGTTAAGATCTTCGAGACCGGGCTTTCGGTCATGCAGGTATCCGCCACCGGCCAGCAGGTATTTACCATATCTGTATTTCTTCTTTTTCTGGTGATCCGGGCCAATGAAGGCATAGGCAATAACCGCCGTGCCAGAAAAGAAAGAATAGCCCTGGCGGAGAAAACAAAGTTGCTCATGCGGGGTTTAAGTTGAGTAAACGTAATTATATTATTTTTTTTCCTGATGAACTGCGGGCCGAAACCCTGAGCATATACGGCAACACAAAAATAAAGACGCCAAATTTCGAGCGTCTTGCCCGTGAAGGGCTGCGCTTCGAGCAATGCCATGTGCAGAACCCGGTCTGTTCCCCTTCGCGCTGTTCCCTCTTTACCGGCCAGTATGTGCATAGCGCCGGACACCGGACTCTGTGGAATCTGCTAAAACCCCATGAACACAACCTTTTCCGTTATTTAAAAGAAGCCGGCTGGGAAGTCCGCGTCTATGGCAAAAACGATCTTTTTTCCAAAGAAGCCGCCGCCCTTTCAACTGATGTGTTCGAGAATAAAAAAGGTCTGGGGGATGGCCCGCTCCGGCGGCTTCCAGCGGGGAACAGGGTAACTGTATGCTCTTTTCCCCCATGGAAGGCGATTATACCCTGCACGGCGATTACCAGAACCTTAAGGCAGGAATGGATTTTATCCGGAACCGCAAGGCGGATGACAAGCCCTTTGTCCTGTTTTTTCCCCTGTTTTTTCCCCACTGCCCCTACACGGCTCCGGAGCCCTTTTATTCTATGTACGGCGAAGACGACATCATGCCGCTTCGTCCGTTGTGCGAAAACAAGCCGCAATACCACGCGCTTATCCGGCAGTACCGGGGCCTGCACAAGGCCAATATAAAAAAGATTCAGGCGGTGTACATGGGGATGATCAGCTTCACGGATGCGCTTCTTGGTGAGCTTATGGACTGTGTGGAACAGGCCGGCATAAAGAACCAAACTGTATTCATCGCCACATCGGATCACGGGGATTACGCCGGAGATTATGGCCTAGTGGAGAAATGGCCTTCCGGCTGCGAGGATGTCCTTACCAGAGTGCCTCTTGTCATCTCCGGCCCCGGCTGTGCGCGTAACGTTGTTTCTAATGAACCGGTGGAACTCTTCGACATTACCCCCACGATCATGGAAGATGCCGGGCTGGAAGCAAAGCACACCATGTACGCCCATTCCCTCTGGCCTCAGTTACGGGGCGGGACAGGAGAAAAGAATCGGGCGGTCTTCTGCGAGGGCGGCTACAACAAAAACGAGCCCCATTGCAGCGAAGGCTACCCGCTTGGCAGCCGTCCCTCCCTTAAAGTTCCCGGCGGCGTCTACCAGCCCAAGGGGCTGCAACAATGGGAACACCCTGAAAGTGTTGGGCGCTCATCCATGATCAGGACCATGACACACAAGCTGATACTGCGTACATACGGGGACCATGAACTCTACGATTTGGAGTTGGATAGCCATGAGCTGAACAATGTATACGGAACAGAAAAGTATCTTCCGGTACAAAAAGAGCTGGAACACCGCCTGTTGGACTGGTATATTGCCACCTCGGACAGTGTTCCCACGGAAGAGGAACCGCGTTCGCATTAGAAGGAGTTTTGATATGATGATTGCAAGGAAAAGGAGGGCGATAAAATGACAGTCGATTTAAAGGCCAAACCGTTCTTTCTGGACGAGGATCAGATTCGGTGGGTAGAGGACACTATCGCCTCTATGACATTGGAGGAAAAAATAGGACAGCTTTTTATTAATCTTACACTTCGCCGTGATCCTGCCTATATTCGTACTTTGTGTAATAAATACCATATTGGAGGAGTACGCTGGCAGGGCGGTACTGTTGAAGAAGTGTATGAGCAGAATCGGCTGTTCCAGCAGGAAAGCAAGGTTCCGTTACTGATTGCCGCAAACTGTGAGTCCGGCGGTAACGGGGCGATAAAGGAAGGTACGCTGGTAGCTACCCATGCGGCCTGCGGAGCATGTAACACGCCGGACATTGCCCGGTTGATGGGACGTGTAGCGGGAACCGAAGCGGCCGCCATTGGATGCAACTGGACTTTTGCTCCGGGGGCGGATATTTTACTCAATTGGCGTAATACCATTGTGAATACCCGTGCCTTCGGAAGCGACCCGGATAAAATTATTGAGCGCTGCAAAGCGTACATGGAGGGAATAGCTGAAAACGGCCTTGCCTGCTGTGTAAAGCATTTTCCCGGCGATGGTGTGGATGGGCGGGACCAGCATCTACTGACGGCCAGTAACGATCTGCCCTGTAAAGAATGGGACGCCTCTTTTGGCAAAGTATATCGGCAGCTCATTGACGCCGGGCTGGAAAGCGCGATGATTGGCCATATCCGCCTGCCGGCCTACAGCAAAAAACTGCGCCCCGGCATCAGGGACGATGAGCTTATGCCCGCGTCGTTGTCGCCGGAACTGCTTACCGATCTGCTGCGCGGACAATTGGGTTTTAACGGCCTGATCGTAACCGATGTATGGGTCAACAATGATTATTATGAGATGGAAAAGGAGCACCCCGATCCAATGAACCGCTTTAAGGCAACCAAGGCCGGCCCGGTAGAAGAATTTAAAAAGAAACACGATCTGGCTTTGGTATTTATCAACATGAAAGGCTATGCACAGGAAAACAATGTGCGGGTAAGATACTCGGTTTCTCATTCCAACGAAATGCCCTGGTATGTAAATGAAGTTCCTACTATCTGTGTTTCGTTGAACTATACAAATCATTTGTTTGATGTACCCATGATGAAAACCTACATCAACGCCTACGCTGACACCAGAGAGTATATCAGGGCGGTGATCGAGAAAATTCTAGGTAAGTCAGAATTCAAGGGCGTGTATAACGATGTGGTATGGTGTGATCGCTGGGATACCCGCGTCTAAAGGAAGTTTTACATGCCAAAAACAACAGTACAAAGACTCACTTTTACCGGCATAGGGGTCTTCTTCATGGTGATCGTCATGGCCCTTTTCAATAAATCCATTGTGGCCGGTGCGTTTACCTGGTACAAAACTGGGCTTTCGCGTTTTTTGTCCAGATATTCCTGCTTGGGCCATTAAACAGGTTTCTGTTCGGCCTGATTTTTAAACCTGCGGATTAAATTTTCCAAAAACCGCCATCCCAGAAGCGGCCGGATTTTGGAACCGGCTTACTTCATCAGCGCCCGGGGGTTCACCGTAAGGCCGTTCTTGTAGACCGTAAAGTGCAAATGGGGGCCGGTACTGACGCCGGTGCTGCCTACGTCGCCTATCCGCTCGCCGGTTCCCACCAGGGCTCCGTTTTTCACCCGGATTACGCTCATGTGGCCGTAGAGGGTACGGTACCCGGAATGGTGGCTTATTACCACGTAGTTCCCGAACACATCGCTCCAGCCGGCAAAGATCACCCGGCCGGACATGGCCGCGCGGATGGGGGTACCCATATTGGCGCTGATGTCTATGCCGGAATGGAATTGCCGGGTCCCGGTAAAGGGATTCGCCCTGAAACCGTAGTTTGAGCTGATATACCCCGAGAGGGGCCAGATAAAAAGATCGCCGTTTATTTCCTGGAGGTTCACCCAGTCAAGCCGGGCATTGGGGATAAAAAGCACGGTGTTGGTGTGGATCGTATCGGAGAAAAGCTCGTTTACCGTGCGGAGGGCCTCCGTATCGCTTTGGTATTTCTCCGCGATCTTTTCCAGACTGTCGCCCTCTTTTACGGTGTAGAGAATTCCGTCCTGGTTCGGTATTTTCAGTACCTGGCCTATCTGCAGAAGCCGGGTGTTTTTGACGGCGTTGTAGGAGATTATCGTGTCCTGGTTGAGGCCGAATTTCAGGGCCAGATCGCCGATCATGTCGCCCTCTTCCAGCCTGTAGGAACTGTGGAGGAGCATTCTGGGCCTGGAGAAAGATTCGGGTTCGGGCAGCCCGATAAGGGAAGGGTCGCCCTCCTCAATATCTATTTCCAACTCTTCCAGACTGTTCTCGGTGTAGGCCATCCCACCCACACCGGATTCGGCAAGGACCGGCTGGTCTTGCTGTCTTCGCTGGATCAAGGAGAAAAGTCTGGTAGAAATAAGGAGGCCCGCCGAAAACAAGAGTATCCCCAGCCCAAAATAAGTCCCCCTTCTACGGATTCGCTCTATCCTCACTTTTTTCTCCGGAAATGTCGATTAATTACATTCTATATCGGCTTTTCTGTTTTGGCAATTGAGAAAATATTGATAAAGATAACATTGAGAAGATGGTACTGAATTTACGGCCGGCCGCCCTCCTTGGTATCGTTAAGTTCTTTGTCCAAAAGGGTGATGAGATCCCGGATCTCCGCCGCCCGCTCGTAGTTTTCCTCAACCACCATTTCATCCAGATCGGCCTGGAGTTTACGGCGCTTTGCCTTGATGGAGGCCTTGAGATCTTCGTTGTCCAGGGCCATTCCCGCCGCCATGCCGATAGGGCCGGTTTCGATAGAGCCCGTTTCATCGATGATAAGTTCCGTCGGGATACCGGCCTTTTCCACCACCCCGGGGGCCACATAGACCGGGCATTTACAACGGGCCGCCAGGGCAAGGGCGTCGGAAGGCCGGCAGTCCAGGATCAGGGGTTTGGCTTCGGGGTATTCCCGCCCGGAAACAAGAAGCCGGGCGTAAAAAATATCGTCCCGGATTTCATGAACCTCCGCCCGGAAAAGGGTACAGCCCAGACGCCCTATGGTTTCAAGAAGAAGATCGCTGGTAAGGGGGCGTTTTACTTTGACATCCCCCAGCCCGAAGAGGATCGACTGGGTTTCAAGCTGGCCGATGAATACAGGTACTACCGTATCCGATCCCAGGGGCCGCAGAAGTACCGCGTTCCCCTGGACAGTCCGCGCGATAGTCCAGATTTCCACTTCCAGCATGTTATCCATTAGCTGATAAGGCCGGTAAGACCCGCAAGAAGCCGCCGGCCCTCCACCTCCAGGGGAATACCCCCGGCCGAATCCCCGGAGAGAACGGCGCCGGCCTCCCGGATCAGTTCAAGGCCCCTCTCCCGGGCCTGCTCCAGGGTTCCGGCGGCCTCCAACTCGGCGATAAGTTCCTCCACCTCCGGGGCCGAGGTGCCCCCTTCCCTGGCCCCGGCGAAACAGCGGGCCACCAGGTTCCCCCGTTCCTCAAGGTTCCCCCGGAGGGCCCCGGCGTTTTTTCCCGCCCCGTGAAGGTAGAGCAGTACCGGCAGGCTTTTTTTTCCCTCTACCACATCGTCGCCCCGCTTCTTCCCGGGGAGCCCGGTACTAAGGTTCTTTACGTCGTCCAGGATCTGGAAGCCTATCCCCAGCTTTTCCGCCGCCTCACCCAGGGCAAGGGCCGCCCCGTCTCTCCGCGCCCTCTCCCCAGCCTCCCCGCCGGGGATCGCCGAAAGGACGCCCAGCACCGCGGCAAGCCGGGCGAGGCAGCCGGTTTTGAGGCCGCACATGGTGTAGTACTCCTCAAGACTGGGGAGGGATTCAAAATTCCGGTGCCAGAGGATGTCCATGGCCTGCCCCAAGTGGAGCCGCCGCATATACTCCCCCCAGGCCGAAAAAACCTTTTCTTTCTGTTCCGCCGGAGCCTCCCAGCCGCCCAGACAGGACAGGGGGAGAAAGTAAAGAAAGGAACCTGAATTGATGGCGGTATCAAGGCCGTAGATCAGATGTACCGCCGGTTTACCCCGGCGCTGGTCGGAGCTGTCTTCAATGTCGTCATGGATAAGGCTGGCGTTGTGGCAAAACTCCACCAGCGGAACCAGGGGCAGGGCCGCCTGGCCGCCCCCCAGGCTTTCACAGACCAGCGCCATCAGCAGGGGCCGCCACCGCTTCCCCCCCCGGCTCAGAAGATCCCGGCTGGGATCGGCCAGGCTCGCCAGGCAATTTTCCGGCGCCGGGCCTTCAAGCCCGGGAAATACCCGCCCCGCCCAGGAAGCGTCCGGCCGTTCAGGAAGCCAGCTTTTCAGTACCGCTTCAATCTTTTCAAGCCGGCGGATATACTCCAGATCCATACGTTAGGTATATAGCAAATGGCAAACTACGAAAAGCCCGACAGTTGGTCTCTCAGGGCCCGGAAAGAGGCTTACCCCGCCCGTTCCGTTTACAAACTGAAAGAGATGGACGAGAAATTCCGCCTTATCCCCCCTCTGGGCAGGGCTTTCCGCGCCCTGGATCTGGGGGCCGCGCCGGGAAGCTGGAGCCTCTATACCCTGCGGAAACTATCCGGCGGCCGGGGCGGAAAGGCCGGCATTGCGGAAGACAGTTTCCTCGCGGCGGCGGATCTTTCCCCCCTCTCCCGGCAGTACGACCGGGGGCTTTTTGACCGGGAGAACTTCTGCTTTGTCCGGGGGGATATTAGGACGGAAGAAACCCGGAACGCCCTGCTTTCCCGGGGGCCCTACCGTCTGGTAATGAGCGACGCCGCCCCGGCTACCATGGGGAACCGGCAGATAGATACCCTCCGCTCCCTGGAACTTGCGGAGGCGGTCCTCCGCTATGGGGAAGAGGGCCTGGAAAGGGGGGGCAGCATGGTACTCAAGGTGTTCCAGGGCGGAGATACCGCCGGGCTTCTCAAAAAGATCCGCGAACTCTTTGAAACCGCCAGATCTTTCAAACCCGCCGCCTGCCGGCGGGAATCCTTTGAAACCTACTACCTGGGCCTGGGCCGGAGATAGCAATTTTATTTGTAACTATTCAGTCGCCTGCGGGGGATAGCGGAAATCGGCGGAATGAAGGGGCTTTTAGCCCCGAAATGAGCCGATTGAGAGCGGAAGGGGGCGGTAGCCCCCTTCGTTAAAGCA
>JAISWN010000230.1 GCA_031271075.1 Treponema sp. | reverse complement strand
GGTAATGTTTCCCCGTCCAATACCGCTCCGTCTCATAGTTCACCCCCTTCCTCAGCAGAAACTTCAACAGCCGTTGTTTCATCCCCTTCAGATTTTCCATCAGATCCCCACGGCACCGGATCACGTCCCGCGTCGCTTCGTCCTCTTTTGTCGGTATCGCTATGCTCTCCCCCTCGTTACGCCTCAGCATCCACGCGATGTCCACCGCATCCCGGTTGTCCGTCTTCACCGCTCCGTCCCCGCCGTGAAATACCGTGTTTGGCGGGATGACCCGGCAGTCGAACCCGAATCCGCTCAATTCCCGGTAGAGGGTATACCCAAGACACCCTGCTTCGTAGGCTATCTGGACCTTCCCTCTCTCCTGGTATCCCGCCAGCTCTTTCACGATCCTCGTCGCCCGGTTGGGCAGCCCTTTCGCCAAAACCGGTTCTTTCTTCCGGCTGTCTAGTACCGCCATCTGTATGCTGTCCTTGTGGACATCCAGCCCTACGTAGTATACTTCCTTCATTCCTTGTGCCTCCTGTGTTATATGCGGTAATCCTACTGTGTAGGTAAACCCGCGGTCTATATCACGGGAGGCACTTCATATTGTCTTATCATGTAACAAATTACGTATATGCAATTTTCTCCATGGGGTACGAAAACCTCTAAAAACTGAAGTTTTTAGAGGTTCCCTCAGATTAACTTATGTTCCTTGGCGGCGGCGCCCATCATACCGTTCCAGTAGTTCAGGGTCAGAAAAACCCGCCTGGTTTCAATGTCGTCGATACGGCTGGCCCGGCTTTGGAGCCGCTTAAAGGCCAGGCTGATGGCGGTGTTCATATCGACCTCGGTGGCGCCGTGTTCCAAGAGGATGCGGTAGTAGGCGTAAAAATAGAAGGCGTCGTTGGGGTCCGCTCCGGGCATACGCTCGTCCCGCATGATCCGTTCCATCATATGCATCGCCTGTTCCCGGTTGGAACCGGGACCAAGCCGGCTTAAGGCCAGGGCCTGATAGGCGGAAACCAGGCGCTCCCAGAAGGCCCGGCAGGGAAAGAGGAGCAGCTCGCACTGGGAAAAACCGCTGTGCCAGTCGGGCTGTTCAATAAACAGGAATCCCTGGCCGGGCAGATCCGCCTGCATCCGTTCCGCCAGCTCCACGGTTTTCCGGTAGTCTCCGGCCAGATAGGACGCCTCAATCTCAAAAAGCCGGGCGTCGGTACTCCCCTCCGCCTGCGGGCGGACATCGTTCCGCAGATAGGCGTTGGTCCTGAAGATCCAGGCGGACAGGGTCTTCTCCGCCCCGGCGGAGACCGGCGCCGAAGGATTCTCCCGCAGGGCGGAGAATATCCCCAAAGCTTCCTTGTAGCGCCCGCTTTCAAAACGGAAACGGCCCTGGAGAAAACGGGAACGGTCCGTCCATTCGGGCCGGCCCGAGAGGAAAGCGGCCTCTTCGGCCTGTCTGGCATAGTGTTCCGCCCGGGAAAGGTTTCCAAAGAGAAAGAGGGTCCCCGCCATGTAGTAGGCGCTTATCGCCAGTTCGTCAAAGTCTTCCGCTTTTTCGGCGTTTTCCACGGCAAAGGTAAAGTAGTCTATGGCGTCGTTCAGCTTTTGATTAACCAGATTTACCAGGGAAAACAGGCGGTAGGCGTGGGCAAGACCGCGGCCCTGTACATGCTGGTTCAACAGTATCGATTCTTTAATCACCTCGGAGGCGCCGGCGATGTCGTATTTCCCCAGGCTGAAGCTGGCAAGATTGGTCATTATCTGGGCCCTGTAGCCGGGAAAGCCGATCTGATCGGGGTAGGGTTCCTGAAAGGCTTCCCGTATCGCCGCCTCGTTCCCGTGGATAAGGGCCTTGAGGGTCTTAAAGATAGAGAGCAGCGCCGGAACCCGGTCTGCCCCGACAATGGCGCCGAAGCTTCCCCTGTCTATCGCCGTTTCGATACTTCTGTAGGTGTTATTGCTCAGATCCCCGTAGATACTGTCCAGGATGAGCCCGTCGTTTCCCCCGCCCCCCAGATCGGCCAGGGCCTTGAGGAGATTAAAACAGGGCTCAAGCTTCCCCGCCGCCACCCATGTAAGAAGGCGGTTTCGTACCATAGAGCGGAGCAGATCCGTCCTGTTCCGCAGCGCCCGTTCCGCCTTCCGGGTAAACTTATGGAGCCGGGGCCGGGGATCCGCGGGGTCGTCGATAACCCCCGCATCGGCCAAAAGGCCAAAGGCCCGGGAGATCATCCGGGGGTTCTTTCCCTCCTCGGCGATGAGCTGGGGGATAAGGGCGCCGGGGAAATAGGGCCGCAGCAGTTCACAGAGATAGGCAATTTCCCACAGATCCCCGGGCAGGGTTTCTTCCCAGGGGGCGGAATAATCCGGCCCGGGAAACCGGATGATGTGGGAAAAGACCCCTTCCCAGTTTCTGAGGCAGCCTTCGCCGGCGCAGGTACCGTACACATTGAGGACGGGAACACCGTTTCCGGATTTGTCCGGCCCCTTATGGGAAAGGGCCGCGTAGGTGTCCTGAAACACCTCCCGCGCCGTCTCGTCCGCCCGGTGGATGTTTTCCAGGATGATTATGGGGGAAACGCCGCGCCCCTCGGCGGCGGTGATATAGGATTTAAGCAATAGATAGAAAAAGCGCCTTCCCTTCTGGATTAAATAGGGCGAAAAGCTGTCCCGCAGCCGTTCCCGGAAGATATGGGCCGCCAGGGTATCCAATTCCTCCGGGGCCTCGGTGTTCTTCAGGGCGGAGCGGATCTGCCGGCTGCAGGCGTCGGCAAGGCAGCAGAGGCCCCGGCCCCCGGAGCCGAAACGGATTATCAGCGGGGGGAAGCCGGCCATCCGCTTTTCGCAGAAACGGTACAGGCTGTCCCGTTTCCCCGTAAATTCCGCCCCCAGGAGCACCGTGTTCCGCCGGTCCCCGCCGTCAAGGAGCTGCCGGATCTTTTCGGCGGAGGGATTTTCCGTCCGGGACCAGGTCTTGACGCCCCTGATCCGGGCATAGCCTGATACCAGGGGGCGGTCTTCGGACCAGGCAAGCGGGGCGTCGAAGATGATATAGGGCGCCAGGGCCTTCTGTACCGAAACGGCGCACCATATCCCGGTCTCGCCCGAACCGGCGGGAAACATCTGGGGAAGCAGCTGCATGGTTTCTTCGGAAAGATTCTGGGCAATAACGCAGATGTGGCCGTACAGTTCCGGAGCGGCCTCTTCCAAAGACTGCATCAGGTTTTCCACGATACAGAGCAGATCCAGCCAGAAGGCGGCGGCGCTTTCGTCAAAAAAAGCGGCGATGGACTTTTGCTCCAGCCGGATGCTGCCCCCGGAAGCCTTAATGGAGGCGGCGATGGACTCCTCCAGCGAGGAAACCAGGGCGGGCCGGGTCCGGCGAAGCTGGGCCTTGTAACGGAGCGAAAAGAGCATCTGTATCATAGCAATTTCTTACCTTTAGGCGTACACTTCATCCCGGATAGTATACACGAAAAAAGAAATAATCGCAGTGAATTTTTATTTTTTGAGCGTATAGGAGAAATCATGATGCTGCAAACGTTGAAGGGCCGGTCCCTGCTTACCTGGCTGGATTATACGGCGGAAGAGATCCGAAGCCTTTTGGATTTTTCAAGGCTCCTTAAGGCCGAAAAGAACCGGACGCAGGGGCGGCTTGCCGGAAAGACTATCGCCCTTTTATTTGAAAAACGTTCCACCCGGACCCGGTGCGCCTTTGAAACCGCCTTTGGAGAGGAAGGGGGCCATCCGGTATTTTTATCCACCGCGGACATACAACTGGGGGCCAAGGAATCTATTGAAGATACCGCCCGGGTCCTGGGCCGTATGTTCAGCGCCATCCAGTTCCGGGGCTTTAAGCAGTCCACCGTGGAAACCCTGGCCGAATACTCCGGGGTGCCGGTGTACAACGGCCTGACCGACAGTTTTCACCCCACCCAGGCCCTGGCGGATATTATGACAATAGAAGAAAACTTTGGCCCCGCCGGGGGGAAGAAGCTCTGTTTTGTGGGGGACGGCCGGAACAATGTGGCCCGGTCTTTGATGGTTATCTGCGCTAAACTGGGCCTTCATTTTACCGTAATAACTCCCCCGGCGCTTAACCCCGGCGACGCTCTGACCGGACAGTGCAGGATCCTGGCGGCCGCATCGGGGGCGGACATTACCGTTACCGCGGACCCGGCGGCGGTGGAAGGGGCCGAGGCGGTCTACACCGATGTCTGGGTCTCCATGGGGGAAGAGGCGAAACGGGAGGAACGGCTGGCCCTGCTGAGACCCTACCAGGTTAACCGGGCGCTGATGGACAGAACCGGCCGAAGGGACAGCATCTTCCTCCACTGCCTTCCGGCGGTAAAGGGCGAAGAGGTTACCCCCGAGGTAATCGACGGCCCCCAAAGCCGGGCCTGGGACGAAGCGGAAAACCGGAAACATACCATTAAAGCCATTATCCTGGCCACCCTGGGTTGAATGTAACCACGGACCGGACGGACCATCACGGACTTTTAGTTTGAAATTCGGATCGTTTGTCCGTGTGGTCTCCATTGTCAACAAATTAAGAAATTTTATCCGCGAATTACGCGGATTTTCACGGATTCAAGAGGGATTTTCGTATAAAATCCGTGTAATCCGCGGACTCTTGGTTTGTGTGGTTTGTGGTTAGACCGGGAACTGCTGGGCGCTTGGCAGCAATTCTCAGTTTCAGCATTATGCGCAGTACCGCTTTTCTAGCTATTTTTTAATATACCGTCAATTTCCTCAACGGTTAAATTTGGCTGCCGGTATTTTTCCTTTGTGTAATCTCCATAGCCATTTTCATACTGTTGAATAAATCTAACCATTCCAACAGGTCCCAATGCTTCTCTTAATGCCTGTAAACCTGCCTTCCTGATTTCAATAAAATTATTTACATTAATTGTCGCGTTCATCTCTCATACCCTCCAATAAAAAGTTCAGCGGATTCATTACTGGGAACCTCTAAAAACTTCAGTTTTTAGAGGTTTTCGTACCCCATGGAGAAAATTGCATATGCGTAATTTGTTACATAGTAAGGAAATAGCAATTTTCTCCAAGGAACCTCTGGGAACCCAACCGGGGTTTCCAGAGGTTCCCTTAAGACTAACATACTTTTTTTGAAAAAACCCTAGTACTGGGAACTATAATGAGATATACTCTAATATAAGGGAGCTTATGGAAACAGCGTCGTTCTTGAATGATTCGGGCATTGCCTTAACCGAGGCAAACAGGCCGAATGAAGCCATCCCCCTCTTCCAGAAAGCTTTAATTATAGAACCCGAAAATCCCCTGCTCTGGCTTAATCTGGGTATAGCCCAGCAGCGTACCGGCGATTATGAACAGGCCCTTTCCAGCTTCCAGCGGGCAATTTACATCAACGACGACCTGGCCGACGCCTGGGTGTCTATGGGGCTTATCTACTACGAACTTGAAGCCTTTGAACGGGCCGAAGAGTGCTATCATTCCGCCCTCTGCCGGGATGACGGAGCGCCAAAGACCTGGAATAACCTGGGGGTGCTCTACTTTACCGAAGGCAGCTTTGAAGAAGCCCGCCATTGTTTTGAAGAGGCGGTCAGCCTCGCCCCCCTCTACTACGAAGCCCTCTATAACCTGCGGGATACCTGCCGGAAACTGCAGGATTACCGGGCGGCGGCGGAATTTGAACGCATTCTGTCCTCAATCCGCTCATGAAGCTTCTCTATATCGCCGAAATCGTGGGAAAAGCCGGGCTCTACTCCTTAAAAAAGGGGATAGGGGAGCTTAAACTGCGGGAAAAGCCCGATTTTATCATCGCCTGCGCCGACAGCGTTACCGGGGGGAACGGCCTGGGCCGGAACCACGCCGCCTATATCCATAAGCTGGGGGTACAGACACTTACCACCGGTGAATGTTGTTTCTACAAGAAGGACTTAACTGAAAATTTAGAGCATATCCCCTATGTCCTCCGGCCGGAAAACCTGACCCCCGGCGCTCCCGGTTTAGGCGCCCGGATTTACAAATGGGGAAATCAAAAAGTAGCGGTGGCGGTCCTTTTGGGCCAGAGCGGTTTCGGCAGGCTCCACGGGGAAAATCCCTTTACCCGGCTTCCGGTTCTGCTGGAACGGCTTAAAGCCGAAACCCCCTGCGTCATTGTTGACTTCCACGCCGAAGCCACCGCCGAAAAATATACCCTCTTCGCCCTGGCGGAAGGCCGCTGTTCCGCGGTGATCGGCTCTCATAACCGGGTCCAGACCGCCGATGAGCGGGTGCTTCCCGGGGGAACCGCGGTTATCTGCGATGCCGGCCGTACCGGCAGTCAGGATTCGGTGGGGGGCAATGACCGGGAAGTCCGGGTCCGGGAATACCTTACGGGAATCCCCGATTGGACCCGGGAAGCCTGGGATCGCTGTGAACTCCAGGGAGTGCTGGTGGAGATAGGCCCCGGCGGTAAAGCCGCGGGCATACGGCGGCTGAAGATACCCATAAGCGGGGGCGGCAAAACCGGGCCGGAAAGCGCCGGAGAAGAGCATGGATGACTGCGGCTTGCCTGAAACCGGCGCTTCCGGGACCGGCGTTTTTACCAAAAAGGCCCTGGTCCGGGAGATTAAGGGCCGCCTGGTAACCCTGGAACTGGGCGGAGGCGAAGCCTGTTTCGGCTGCATGAACCGGGGCTGCCGTAAAAAACCAGGCCTGGTACGGGCGGAAAACCGCTGTGGATTATCCCTTTCCCCGGGCCAGTCCGTAACCGCCGCATTTCCCCTCCGCGGCGTACTGGTCCAGGGCCTGGGGGCGATCCTTCCGCCGCTTGCGGGCTTTCCCGCGGGCTACGCTATCGCCGCCGCCGCAGGCGCCGGAGACGGACTGCGCATAGGCGGAGGCTTTGCGGGACTCCTCGCCGCCGCCCTTTTCCCCCTTATCCGCGGCATTTTCCGCGGGCGGCGGTCCCGGAGCGGCTGGTATATCATCGCCTGAGTTTCGCCGTTGCGGTTCATGTCATTCGTTCACCTGTTCCAGAAAGTCCTCTATAAGGCGGCAGACGCGGGTCAGGTATTCCTCCTCCAGGGCGGAAAAGCGGTTCAGCCGGGGGCTGTCCAGGTCCAGTACCCCGTACACCGCGCCTTTCCTGAAAAGGGGGATCACCATCTCCGAGGCCGATGCGGAATCGCAGGCGATGTGTCCGGGGAATTCGTGGACATTGCCGGCGATGACCGGCCTGCCTTCCTGCACGGCCCTGCCGCACACCCCCCGGCCTTCGCCGATGCGGGAACAGGCGGGCAGCCCCTGGAAGGGCCCCAGGATCAGATCCTTTCCTTTAAGAATATAAAATCCCGCCCAGTTAATGTCTTCCAGATTGGCCTTGACAAGCGCCGAGATATTGGCCAGGGCGGCGATAATGTCCCCCTCTCCCTCAAGCATGGCCGCCGCCATTTCCGTCATAAGGGCAAGATTGGCCCGGGGGTCCCCTTCCTTTTTTACCGTGAACATACCGCTCCTTTTTGTACAAATATACCATAGGGACGGACCCTCCCCAAGCCCTTTTCAACGCCGGACTTCTCTGCTACCATACCGTCATGGGCAAATCCGCCGCGGATGCCCTGACCGGCGCGCTTGACCGTCTGCCCCGGGTCAGGCTTGGCTGTTATCCCACTCCCCTGCACAGACTGTCCGGCCTGGAGGCGGCCCTTGGGTACGGCGGAATCTTCATCAAGCGGGACGATCTTTCCGGCCTGGGCCCCGGCGGGAACAAGCTGAGGAGCCTGGAATTCCTTTTGGGCGAGGCGGTTGAGCAAAAAGCGGATCGTATCATCGTATCGGGGCCGGGCCAGTCCAATCTCTGTACGCTGACCGCCGCGGCCTGCGCCCGGCTTTCCCTGCCCTGCACCCTGATCCACAACTGCGCGGAAAGCGAACCCTGTACGGGGAACCTGCTCCTCAACCGCATCATGGGGGCGGAATCTATTTTTCTGGGAGACATAAGCGCCGGTGAACGCCGTTCCTTTGAGGAAAAGCTCCGCGGGGAACTGACGGAAAGGGGGCTTAAACCCTATGTGATCCGCAATGGAGGCACGTCGGGGATGGGGGCCCTGGGTTACGCGGAAACCATCGCCGAGCTCTGCGGCCAGTGTTCCGCGCAGGGTTTCGATATCGGCACGATCTTTGTTGCCGGGGGAAACGGCGGGATGGCCGCGGGGATCATCTACGGCAACGCGGCGCTGGGACGGCCTTTCCGTATCTGCGTAATCAGCGTGGAAGATGAGCGGGAAACGTTAAAGGAACACATCGTACAAACCATTGCCGGGGCGGAGCTTATTACGGAGCTTCCCTTTCCCGGCGATTTTGAAGATCGCTGCGACATTGTGGACGATTACCGGGGAGAAGGATGGAGCGTCAACACCCCGGAGTGCGAAGCGGCGGTGCGGTCCTTTCCGGGCCGGGAGGGGATCTTTATCGAACATGTGTATTCAGGCAAGGTTGTTGCCGGTATGGAAGATTATATTCGCAGGAGAAAAACGGAAGGCGGCGTTTGCTATCTGCACAGCGGGGGTTTCGGCTCCCTCTTCGGTCAGTTTGCAATTCCGCCGTCCCGAAATCTCCAGGGGAGGTAAAGGCTCAAGCAGGAACGTAGATTCACACAAACCACATTTTAGAGTTGTTCGGAAACTTCAGTTTCTGAACAACTTCCGCTGAAAAACAACAAAAAACGTGGATTTTGCCAAAAAATCCGCGTTTTTTGGGAGACTTGTTCGATAACCAACCGGGTTATCGAACAAGTCC
>JAISWN010000200.1 GCA_031271075.1 Treponema sp. | reverse complement strand
GCTAACTTTTTTGGGGGATTACGTTACGAAACGAGCCGCTACCTCCACGAAGACTGGCGCAGCCTGTTCCTGACTGTTTCGGGCAAGGCTCCAGATGGTTGAATTCGGAATTGCTGAACCCGGTTCCCGTTGCCTTGACCCTGCCTTCTCTCCATGATATGGTGAGGTTTAATTATCTTTGGTCAAGGAAGTTCTTATTATGGATTCATTTGCGTTCTCTCTTCTTAACGCGGCTCCCCAGAACGGAGGGGGCGCGGCTCCGGGTCCGGCTCAGTTTGTTACCAGCCTGCTTCCCTTTGCGGCTATTATCGCCATTTTCTATTTCCTTATCATCCGTCCCCAGAACAAGAAACAAAAAGAAACCCAGCGGATGCTGGGCGCCCTTAAAAAAGGCGACAAAGTGGTTACCATCGGGGGTATCCGTGGGACAATCCAGAGTACCAAGGAACACACGGTGATTCTCAAGGTTGACGAGAATGTAAAGCTTGAATTCAACCGCAGCGCCATTTCATCCGTGGAAAGCCAGGCTAAAGAGGACAAAGCCGAATCCGGGCCGGACTCGCCGGCGGAGGGTGGTTCTTCCGGGAATACCAAAGGCTAATTTTTGGAGCGATGTAATGAGTAAACGGTACCGTCTCCTTATCGTCCTGGTGACGATGGTGATTTGTTTTGTGTTTCTCCTCCCTTCCCTTCGCTGGTATTTTATGGTTCCCAAGGAGAAGCAGGCTCTGGCCCTGGAATCCCGGGAACAGATAAAGAACTACTCTTCCCGCACGGCCCGCTCGGATCTGCAGGAACTCCTCGATCTTGCCAAAGAGGGCGGGGAACTTCCGGATCGTTTTTCCTTCCTGGCGACCCGGGCAAAGAAGATCTACAAGGAGAACAAGTTCAAGGCCCCGGAAAAATGGGATGCCAAAACCACTCTTAACGCGTTTTCCGGCCGGGCGGAGGCCCTGGAGGCCATTGAATCCAGATACCGGGACGATATCTTTGCCCTCAAGAACCTTCAGAAAAACGCGGTCCAGCTTGGCCTGGATCTTTCCGGGGGGCTTTCCATCGTACTTCAGGCGGATCTGGGGGCCCTTCGGGAACGGCTTGGCCGGGATCTTTCGGAGGAGGATCGGCAGGACGCGATGAACCGGGCTCTGGAGGTGCTGAACAGCCGGATAGACCGTTTCGGCCTTACCGAGCCGGTGATCCGGGCCCAGGGCCAGGATCAGATCTATGTGGAGATCCCCGGAACCGCCGATCCTGAACGGATAAACGATATCATCATGGGGAAGGGAAGTCTGGCCTTTCACATTGTGGATCGGGAAGCGTCGGAAGCTTTTGCCGCCTACTACGAGGCCCACCCCACCACTACCTTCGACGGGGCGGGAAACCTGAGAGACCCCACTATCATTCCCGCGGACACCATGGTGCTGGGGGTGTATACCAAAGACCGCTACGGTCTGGATGAACAGACAGGCTATACGGCGGTGAAAAAGGAAGTGGGCCTGGACGGGAACCACATCAAAAGCGCCCAGGTGGAACGGAATACCCTGGACGGGAAACCTGAGGTAACCTTCTACCTGGACAGCGAGGGGGGGGAGATCTTTTACAAGCTTACCTCCGCCAACATAGAGAAGCCTCTGGCCATCGTCATGGACGACCGGGTTAAGTCCCAGGCTACTATCCAGACCGCCATTCGGGACGCGGTACGGCTTACCGGGTTCGGCATGGAGGAGGCGAACAATATCGCCCTTATCCTCAGAACCGCCGCCCTGCCGGTGTCCCTGGAAGTTGCCAACCAGCAGAGCATTGGCGCCGCCATGGGCGCGGATACTATCCGGCAGGGTCTCTACGCCCTTCTGGGCGGCCTCGCGGCGGTGATGGTTTTTATGCTGGCCTTCTACAAGATTTCGGGGATCAACGCCGTGCTGGCCCAGGTTCTCAACTTTTACCTGATGTTCAGCGTGCTTTCGGCCTTCAACTTTACCCTTACCCTGCCCAGTATCGCGGGTTTTATCCTTACCATCGGTATGGCGGTTGACGCCAACGTGATCATCTTTGAGCGGATGAAAGAGGAAATACGCCTGGGCAAGGGCCGTAGGGCCGTGGTTGACGCGGGCTTCGACAAGGCTTTCTGGGCGATTATGGACTCCAACATTACCACGTTTATCGCCGCCCTCTTCCTTTCCCAGCTTGGCTCCGGCCCCATCCAGGGTTTCGCGGTAAGCCTTGCCATCGGGGTCTTTTCCTCGGTGTTTACCAGCCTCTTCGTCTCCCGGCTTATCTTTGACTTTGGGACCGATGTGCTGGGCAGCAAAAACGTATCGGTTTCCTGGCGCTCCCCTGTTAAGGCGGGGCCTGTGGCCGTGGGGGGTAAGTAATGAAGCGCATTATCGGTTTTTCAAAGTTTTTTCTTCCCACCGCCGTCGTTTCCCTTATTTTGGCGGTTTTCGGAATCGTGGGTTACGCCTTTTGGGGATTTAACCTGGGGGTGGATTTCCAGGCCGGCCTTATCCAGGAGGTACAGTTTGCCCCCACGGCTTTCAACCTTACCTGGAAGGGACAGGGGAACGCCTCGGTGTCATTCGACCGGAGCAGCCTCTACATCGTGATCTCCGGCGCGGGGGTGGAAGGGGTTACCCGCCAGTTTTCCTACGCCGAATACCCCACTCTGGGGGTCTTAACCTCCGCCCTGAACCAGGTGGAGGGCCTGTCGGCTGCCCCCGGCGCCCCGATGGATACCCGCAGCCAGTGGCTTCTCTACAGCGCCAGCGGGAATCCCCAACTGGGTTCCGATCCTTTTGTGGTACATTACCTGAGCCCGGGAAGCGATCCCATTCCGATTCAGGATGTCCGGGACGCCCTTGCAAGCCTGGAAGAGCCCGTTCAGGTTCAGCAGATCGGCCAGGATGCGGACCGCCATTTCATGATCCGCATGGAGGAAAAAGAAAGTGAAAGCCGCGGCGGGTTCCAGGCCGAGCGGCTTAACGATACACTGGAAACCTATTTCGGCGACGGGGGGGTCTTGGTTATCCGTTCCGACTATGTGGGTTCCCGGTTTTCCAAGAACCTTACCGATCAGGCCGGGATTCTCCTGGGCCTTACCCTGCTTCTTATACTGGCCTACTCATCCATCCGCTTTAAGCCCCAGTACGCCATCGGCGCGGTTCTCGCCATTATACACGACGCCTTTATCATGGTGGCCTTTGTGGTCTGGACCAGAATGGAGTTTAACACCACCACCATCGCCGCGATCCTTACGATTCTGGGTTACTCGATCAACGATACCATTGTTATCTTTGACCGCATAAGGGAAACCCGGCGGATCTACCCGGACGATCCCTTTGAGGCCGTGCTTAACCGTTCCCTTACGGAAACCCTGAGCCGGACTATCATTACCACCCTTACCACCATGCTGGCGGTGCTCTGCCTCTTTGTCTTTACCTCCGGCTCCATGAAGGACTTCGCCCTGACCCTCCTGGTGGGCATGCTCAGCGGCGTTTATTCCACCGTCTTCATTGCCTCGGGCTTCGTGAATTTCTGGGA
>JAISWN010000158.1 GCA_031271075.1 Treponema sp. | reverse complement strand
ACTGGGCGCCGACGACTATGTGGTAAAACCCTACAGCCCCCGGGTGCTCATCGCCCGGATACGGGCGGCCCTCAGGCGGCTTGAGGAAACGGGGGACAAGGATAAAAATTTCTGGCAGGCGGGGAAACTCAAAATAGACACCCTGCGGCATGAAGCCTCCCGGGAAGATAGGATCCTGGATCTTTCGGTTACCGAATTCGCCATGCTCCTGCATTTTATGTCCCACCAGGAAACTGTTTTTTCCCGGAACCAGATCATCGCCGCGGTCCACGGCCCCGATTACCCGGTCACCGACCGCTCGGTAGACGTGCAGATCCTGGCCCTCAGGAAGAAACTGGGGGACGCGGGGGAGATGATCGAAACCATCCGGGGTGTCGGCTACCGTTTCAGAACTTCGCCATGAAAACCGTCTTCCAAAAAAGCCTTCTCACCCTGGCCTTAAGCGCCCTGGGGCTTTCCCTGCCCCTGGTGATCTTGGCGCTTCTCTTTATGGACTCCCTCTACTACGAAACCAACAGCCGGAATGTCCGCCATACGGCCCGGCTTCTCTTTTCGGCGCTTCCGGGGGATTCCCTGGGCGGTTTTTTTGAAAACCCCGAAACAGATCCCCCCCGGTGGATAGGGGAGGTCCCCGCCCCCTACCGGCTCACCCTCATCGGAAAGGACGGCGCGGTTCTGGCCGATTCCCGCCTCCCCCCAGGGGAAATGGAAAACCACGGGGACCGGCCCGAAGTGCGGGCCGCCCTTGCCGGCGCCGAGGGAAGGGCCCGCAGGAGTTCCGAAAGCCTTGGCTCGGAACTGCTCTACGCCGCCCTGCCGGTTTACGATCCCTCAGACGGGGAGGGGGTAAGGGGGGTTTTCCGTCTCTCCATGGAAGTGCCGGACTTCAGACGGCGTACAGCGGGGGCCGCCCTGCCCTTTCTCTTCGTGGGGGCTCTTCTGTTCCTTGCCGCTCTGGGGGGGCTTTACCTTTTTTCCCGATCCCTTTCCGGCTCCTTTGCCCGGCTGGTGGAGATAACCCAGTCGGTTCATTCGCCGGATACCTTTCACCGGACAATCAGTTCCCCCCGGCTCATCTCGGATACGGGGGAATTTGTAAGCCTGGAAAAAGCCCTCAAGTCCATGGCCGCCGAATTGAGTTCCCGGATAGAGGCGGCCCGGGCCCAGGGCAGGCGTCTTGAGGCGATCCTGGACGGCATGTCGGAGGCGGTTTTTGCCATGGACGAAAAGCTTACCCTTCACATGGTAAACAGGCAGGCCAGGGTTCTCTTCGGCATAGACGAAGGGCTGGACCCCGGTTCCCTTTCCCTCCTGGAAGCCACCCGCTCAACGGAACTTGAGGAGGCCGCGAAAGCCGTACTCGCCGGGAACAAGCCCGGGGAGTTGGAGATCCAGTGCCATACCGCCGCGGTTCAGCGCCGCTTCCGGGTCTTTGCATCCTCCCTGGCCCGGCCGGAGGGGAAGCCCTCCGGGGGCCGGGGCGTGGTGATAGTGCTGGGGGACGTCACCAGGCTGCACAAACTGGAACAGGTTCGCAAGGATTTCGCGGCCAATGTGTCCCACGAACTCCGTACCCCCATTCAGGTTATCAAGGGCTTTGCCGAAACCCTCCTGGATTCCCCCCCGAACGATAAGAAACAACTTTACCATGTCATAAAAATCATAGAAAAGAACGCCCTGGCCATGGAAGAGCTTACCAACGATCTCTTAAGCCTGGTAAGCCTGGAAGACGAAAGGGCCTCCCGGCCGGACATGGAAGAGACGGATCTGGAACAGATCCTTCAGGAAGCCCTCGATTCGGTCGGTCTCCAGGCGGGGGAAAAAAAGATACTCATCCGGCTCCGCTGCCCTCCCGGTCTTAGGGCAAAGCTCTGCCCGGCCCTTATCGTCCAGGCCCTGGCGAACCTTCTGGACAACGCGGTGAAATACTCCCCTCCCTCCTCCAGGGTGTCTCTTGAGGCGGAGGGGAAAGAGGGGGAACTGGTGATCTCGGTAAAGGACCAGGGCATAGGCATCCCCGCGGAACATCTGGATCGTATCTTTGAACGTTTCTACCGGGTTGACCGGAGCCGGACCCAGGATCCGGGGGGAACCGGCCTGGGGCTTGCCATTGTCCGCCACATAGCCCTGATCCACCAGGGCGCGGTGGAAGTGGAAAGCCACGCCGGAGAAGGTTCCCTTTTCAGGCTGCGGCTTCCCCTACGTCTCGCTTGACATTCAGCCGTAATTAGGGTAAAGCCACAAGTCGTGGGTAAGAAGTACCTTTTAGCCGTCTTTTCAGCCGCCATTCTGGCCTTTCCGCTTTTCGCCTATGCGCCGGGAGATCTGGTCCTCAACCCGGAAATCCAGGTGGGTTTCGAGATCCCCGCCATACGTCAAAACACCGATTACCCCGCCGGAAAAGAGAATGGCAACTATGTCAGCCTTGGACTCTGTTGGGGCCTCCGGCTCTCCGCCTACTATCGCATAAGCAACTATTTTTCCGCCGGCCTTGGCCTTGGTTTTGAAGGGGTCCACAACCAGTACAACTTTACCTACTATGTCCAGGCCAGCGAAACGGACGCCTATACGGAGCGATCCACTTACGACACCTATTATTTTGTCATACCCGCCGGGTTCCGGGCCCATATCCGGGCGCTGAACCTGGGCGCGGGGCTTACCGGCTACATTCCCCTGGCCGCCAAATTTTCAGGGGATATAAAGCAAAACAACGTTCATTCACCCCTTTCCGACGCCGGTTTCAAGGTAAACCCCTTCATAGGCGGGTACTTTGACATCGGCTATGACTGGGCGGAAAAGGACGGAAATTCCCGGGGTTTTAACATGAACCTGCGGGTAGAAACCTCTTTCAGCGACAAAATCGCGGACGGGGACATGGATTACAAGACCTTCCGCCATATAGCCGTCTCCCTTACCGCGGGTTACAGCTTCCGGGTCCTCAGTTTCCGCTAAGAACCGGGCAATCTACTGGTACCCTGTAAAGGCTAAACATGCTGATATGAGTGATCCCGAAGGTACCAGGAACTTATTGCGCTTGTGGTTTTGCGCCTTTTTTAGCAAAAAGGTGTAGAAACCGATAAACGGGCTTATTTTTGGAGTTTGCCCGGAAGGAAACGCCCGTTTTCGTGTGTTTCCTCCGATTTTTTGCGTAAAGTTCAACAAACTCCCGGCTTAATATTGGCGGAAAGGGGTATTCCCGGTATACTGAAAAAACTTATGGAACCTATTATTTTAGCATCCGGATCCTTGCGAAGACAGGAATATTTTAGGATCCTCGGCCTCCCTTTCAGTATTATGCCGCCCCTCATCGACGAGTCGCCGGGCGATATCCGGGATCCCGGAAAGCTGGCTGAGACTATGGCGGTACGGAAGATAAAAAAAATAATAGAACTGATGAAAGGCGGCAGCCCTCCCTGGATATGCGGGGCCGATACGGTTATCGCCGTGGAGGGGGAGGTATACGGTAAGCCCCAGGATCGGGAAGACGCCCAGGGTATGCTCAGACGGCTTCAGGGAAGGGACCATCAGGTCCTTACCGCGGTAGCCCTTTACTGCAACCGTAGCGGACTCATCGACTGCCGCCTGGTGCAAAGCGCCGTGAGCTTCTCCCCCCTTACGGAGGGGGAGATTGACTGGTACCTTGACAGCGGTGAATGGCAGGGGGTCGCCGGTTCTTACCGGATCCAGGGGCTGGCAAGCTGCTTCGTATCCGCCATAAACGGCTCCTACAGCGCCATAGTAGGCTTGCCAATGCATGAATTTTATGTCATGCTCAGGGCAAACGGTTATCCCTTCGGGGAGGAACTTTAATTTTCCGTTGCCCCCTAGCGGGCAATGAGATACAGGGAAGGTGGATGAAAATCTTACGATTTTCGTCTCCGGTGTTTTCGTACCGAAAAAACCAGGATAGATCGCCAAGCGGTCTTGGTCCTGGAGGTTTTACGTTGCAAGATACCGGGATGGAGACCTTAAGCGGTTTTCATCTTGGGAGTTTTCCGGGTGGAAGACTCCGGGAGGAGGTTGTTTTGGCGGTTGTTACCATGAAAAGTCTGCTTGAATCAGGCGTGCATTTCGGCCATCAGGTAAAACGCTGGGATCCCCGGATGAAGAAATACATCTTCGCCGAGCGGAATGGAATTCATATTATCGATCTGCAAAAGACTATCCAGTCGATCAA
>JAISWN010000131.1 GCA_031271075.1 Treponema sp. | reverse complement strand
CCCTTCTTGAGTTCATACAACTGTATGCCACGCTTTCCGCCGACATCAGGCTACAGCTTGACGGGATTCTCTCTCTGGTTTGATGCCCTATGCTGTATTTCATATTCCGAATTGAAGATAATGACCTGAAAGAAGCCTATCGGATTGCTTTTTTGGTGAAGGAACGTTTTTTCCTGGACGAGGTATTTCTTCACCGGAGGGGAAGTATTAACGGTAAAACTGTAAAGGTAAAACCGCCTACTCTATCCCCTTGTACTGTCCCGGGGTTACGCCGGTAAGTTTCTTGAAAACCCGGATAAAGGCGTTACTGTTCCGGAAGCCGGTCATCTCGGCGGTTTTGACGATACTCTGTCCCCTTGCAAGGAGTTTTTTGCCTTCCCCGATTCTCAGGGCATTGATGTATTCCAGAAGCCCCATGCCGGTTTCTTCCTTGAAAATCCGGGAAAGGTAGAAGGGGGACATGTTGAAATGGAGGCCGGTGATAGAGATGTTGATATCCGGGTTACGGAAATTCCCGCCGATATACTCTTTTACCTTTTCGCTTATCCGGGGAGAACTCTTTTTCTCCAGGATAATACGGTTGGCGGCGCATATCTCCCGGATTGTTTTTTCCAGGGAGGCCGCCAGATCCCTTGCGGGGATCTGTTCCGGGTTGAGGAGATCCCATTCCGCGGGGCGTCCTTCTCCCGCGCTTGTCCCCTTCATCACCGAGCCAAGTATATCCGCCGCCAGGATCCTCAGTACCGGCCCGGAGGGGCCGTCTTTGGAGGTGTTCATTTCAAAGAGCCGCCGCACAAGGCCGCAGGCGGCCTCCCCGTCTCCCAGAAGGATCATGTTGATAAGTTTCTGTTCCATTTCCTGGGGGAACTGGTAATGGGTATCCTGGTTTCTGATATCCCGGTAATGGAGTATGGTCTGCCCGTTTTTCGCGTCAAGGTACTGGAGGGTTTCCCGGGCTTCCATGTTTGAGTAGTAAATACCTTCCAGCCCCCGGCGCCATTCCCCCAGGGCGGTGGAAACGGAAGCATGAAACTGTTCCTCGATTCGCCGCTGGGTGTATTCGATATCATCCTCCAGCAGATTTATCGTTCCGTCCCTGTCGCCCGACCAGTTGACGATGGCGGCGGTGTTTTTTCCCACATCGGTCATCTCCACCCGGAATCTTCTGCCCGCCGATTTCTGAAACGCGCTTATCAGGGCAAAACGAATCAGGTTTATCTTGTTCCCCTCCTTTTCCGAAAGGGCCTTCCCCGGTTCCCCCCATTCCCCCCCGGAGAATTCTTCGGAAACGGCAAAGAGCAGGACTATGTTGTTTTCTCCGGGAAGTTCTATCGAGTATTTCTCCATCTCCCCCGGCCCGTTTTCAGGATCGTAGGGTTTTTCCAGGAGGGTATAAATATAGTAGTTCCGGAGAACCTGCAGATCGTTCCACAGGGCCAGTTGGGTATTGTAACTCCGCCTGGTCATCCTGAAAGAAAAAAAGATGCTGAAGAGGGAACAGCCCAGGAGGGCCGCCAGGGTGGAATATTGAATCTGCCGGGCCCTCTGACCCTGGACATCCATGGGGATAAGGCAGACGTATTTCCAGTTCGTCATTCTGGAACCGGCCGCAAGGGGATAGTACAAGGTCTTGCCGAGTTTTATATTCCCTTTTTCAGCGTTGAAATCAGGGGGAAGATCCGGCGCGTTGACAGAAGAACAGACGATTCGCTTGTGCTCGTCAAAGATATACGTCGCGCTGTCCGGATTCTCGCCGACGCTGCCGAATTTTTCCAGGAACCGCTCCCTGTTTACCGCGATGGCAATGGTAATGGAACTCTCGCTTAAATTGTTCTCCGGGGTGGTCCGCAGGAAGAGAAACCGGTCATTCACCGGGAGCACATCCATCCGGTGAGGTTCCTTCATCAGTTTTTTCATTTCCCGGAGGCCGTCATCCCCGTAGTAAAGATCGTAGTACCATTCCTGGTATATGGATCCGATAGCCCCAACTATGGTATCTATCCGGTTCAGTACCAGAAACACATCGTCTATTACCGGGGAAAGGATCTGGTAATTCTTCAGCTCCGCCATCAGGTTGTACATGGCAAGTACGTCATCGGGGCTTGGCTTACCGGTAATAAAAGTAAGTTTCTGCACATTCCGGTTAACGGAGATCTGTTCCAGCGCCCGTGTTATGGCATCAATAATCCCGTCCGATTCAATTCTGGCCTGTTCCAGGGAAGCGGCGTATATCTCCCCCGAATTCCGGTTGATAATCTGCCGGGAGTGAAAATAGATAAGTACGCTGAGGAGCATGGGAACCGAAAGAATGACCAGATAGTAGATAAACCAACCATACCTGGGTGTTTGGTTTTTGAAAGCCGGGGCCGCCATGAGACGGCCGCCGGCCGTATACCAATCCCTTACTTCCCGAAAGAGCTTCAATCTGCGGATATTTCCGGTGACTTCAGCACTCCCTGGGGCCAGAACTTGTACTCGTAGGTCCAGGCAGGCCCCAGGGTGCGCCACGAATTGGGGCCCCACCAGTAACCTGAGTGATCCATGTTGTTGTGGAGCTGGCCGAAGGTATTGATCCGGCAGCCAAGCCCGGTGATATCGACGGCGTGTTTCCCCGGGGAGAGCCCTTCCACCCTGAGCCGGTAGGGGGCGTAGGCGATAAAGCCCCGGTCGATACCGTCAACCTTCACCTTCAAGGCCATAAAGCGGTAGGAACCGGCGTCAATAACGAGAGCCTCCCCGGCTTTGGTTTCCCCTTCCAGGTGGTAGGTAAGGCTGCCTCCGTAGAAGGGGAGCCCCTGACGGGTGATGTCCCCGAAGGCCAGACGCCTGACCGGCGCGGTAAGGATGCTGTAGCTTCCCTCTACCCTTACGCCGAAGTCCCCCAGGAGGAAGGAGGCTTCCACGTCCACCTTGCGGCCGTAGGGCAGGCTTAATTCAAGGACATTGGTTCCCTTCCTGAGGGCCGGCAGCTTAACCTTCCCGATGGATTTGTCGGTAAACCAGCCTTGAACCGGGCCGGCCGCCTGGCCGTTCAGGGTTACTTTTGTTATGGCGGCGTTTTCCAGGGCCAGTTCGGTTTCCGGAATGTCCAGCTCGCTTTCAAAAGTGTAACGCAGTCTGAGGGTATGGGGGGTGGAGGCGTCGTTTTCAACCCAGGGCTGGGCGAAAGCCTCCCCCCGGGAAGGCCAGCCAAGTTCATCCCGGAGCACATTGTCCAGCCGGAGGATCTCCTCCCGTTCCCGCCAGTCCCCGGCGTCCAGGGCGTATTCGGCCATGTCCAGGAGCAGCGCGTTGGGCTCATGGAGGGTAACCGGTACGGGGCCCGTGAACCTGGCGCAGGGGGGAACCACGGTCATGGTGGTTCTGCCGTCGATGCCCGGGGCCAGGAGGTTTCCCTTGCCGGATTGCGCGCCGGCCTTGAGGGGAGGAATACCGGCGGCGCCGGGCTTGAGCAGTTTGAGGAGCAGGCTGTCGTGATCCCAGAGTTCAACCGGTAAAACCGTCCAGCCCTCCGAAACTTCGGCTTTAAGGGAATAAATTTCCCCGCTTAAGGTGTCGTACTTAACCGGCTGCCATTCACCCCGGATCTTGAGGCGGTAGAGATCCCCCCGGGGAATGTCCTCGTAACGCGCCTTATCCGCCTGGGCGATAAAAAGCCAGCGATCACCGGCCTCTTCCCGCATCTGGTAGATAAGCCCCGAACTTTCCGCCCCGGAACTGTCCCGGATCCGGATGTCCCGGGTGTCTTCCAGGGCCGTAAGCAGGGTAATCCGGTCAAAGCCGATACACTCACAGCGTTCCGCAAGCCGCTTGGCCGAATCGTTCGGCAGGGCGTCCACCAGGGAAGGGAGCTCCCCCAGGAAGATGATCCTGCCCCCGGCTTCCCGGAAGGCTTCGAGCCGTTCAAGGGTGCTGGAACGGATGGTCTCCATGGGAGGCGCCAGGATGACCTGATAGGCCATCTTCCCCACCGGGAAAACAGGCGTACCGGCGGAACCGGATTGGATCTTGGCGCCGTCCCAGAGACCCGGCAGGGTGGATTCGCAGATATAGTCAAAATCCACCGTCCCCCGGAGCAGCCAGTCGCAGAAATCCTGAAAACGCCGATCCATTTCCCCCCGTATGGCCTGGGTATTCTCCCGGGGCCCCCAGTGGAGCCAGTAGCTTTCGATGGGGTGGATAACCCCTACCCGGGCAAGGGCCCTGCCCCGGGTAAGGGCCGTGTTAAGCCGGGCAAAATGATCCTCCACGTAGGGGTATTCCCGGTACCAGGGGGCCTGGTAGTTAAAGGTTCCCGGATAGTCCCGCTTGGCTTCCCCGTTCATGGAGACCCAGGAAAGGTGGGGTACCCGTACCGTGATCCCCAGGCAGGCCTGCCAGTCCCCCTGGAGCTTGTGGCCCCGGAAGTCGAAATCCCAGTTGGTTACCCCGTAGAGTTCCGAAAGCACCCCGGGGCAGCCGTACTGCCGGGCCGCCGACTGGGCCTGCTTGGCGGTGGTGAATTCCCGGTGGTCGCAGAGTATGTCTATGCCGGGGAGTTGGAAAGACCGGTAGGAACGCATGGCCTCCCCCAGGGCGTGGGTTTGGCTTTCCAGGGTAGGCTCCTCCATCATGTGGCCGGTAAGCATGATCCCATGGGCGCCGCACCAGGCCCCGCACTGGTCCGCGAAAGCCGCGGCGAAACGTTCGGCAATATGATCGTGGTAGTGGTAGCGGATCCGGGAGATCCTGCCCCCCGGCAGATCCCAGAGCAGTTCGGGTATGGCCGCCAGCAGTTCTTCCCCTTTGTAGGCGGCCCGGTAGGTTTCCGCAAGATCACCTGTCCAGGGCAGGGTAATGTCCCGATCCTCCTGGGCAAAGTGGAGGGTTCCCTTCTGGGAAAACTGGGGCTCATCGGTAAAGATCGCCGGGATAAGCCCCCCAAAGTCCCCGCTGAATTCCTGGTAGTACCGCTCGTAGGTAACCCGGATAAATTCCCGGATAGCCTGGGGCTTAAGGGTGTCCGCGTAGGTTTGGTTGTTGAACCAGGGGTTGGGCAGGGCGGTTTCCAGGTAGGCCCAAAGCCTGAAAGTCCCGGAGGGGAGGGTGTTTTTGGCGGCCTCTTCCGGGCCGATCTGCCGGTAATCGGCCAGATTCCCCTGGCCGTCCAACTCGATATTGAAACAGGCCAGCAGGGTTCCGTTTTCCGTCCGGCCGGAACTGGCCCGGGACTTCTTCTCGGCTATCACTTTGCCGGGGGTTCCGTAAGGACGCCGGGTCAGGAGAAGGTGGCGGATCCGGTACTCGGGGTTCCTGGTTACCAGCCCCCCGGCCGCCCCCGAAGGCCAGCGATCCTCGTCGTAGAGCCAGGGAAGCATCCGTTCCTGGCGGGCCTTCTCCACGCAGGCCCGTACCAGGGCCATGTACTCGTCGCCCAGGTATTCGGTCGCCATACCGGTCCTGACATGCATGTGGAAACCGCCGAAACCCAGCTTCCCGAGTTCTCCGATCTGCCAGACCAGGTCGTCCCTGTCCAGCTTGCTGTTCCAGGCCCAGAAAGGGGTCGCCCGGTATTCGCTTGTAGGGTTCCGGAATTCCTCCAGACCAAGTTCCTGTTCTCGTTTGGGGTATAACATGCCTTATTTTAAACCCAAATTTTAACCTGGGCAAGTAAAATGAAAGCATCCATTCATGAGTACATCCTCAAGGGTAACTTTCCTCTTCCTCATTCGTATCACCACCTCCCGAAACGTTTCCGGATTCCCATGTAGTACCGCGTCCAGATACGCATCCGTATGTACCTTGAGATAGGACATGCATGGCGGTCATTTTGTCCTTTGCAACGGGCTCCTGGCAGACCCTAACAGGCGGGCGCTTAACGCCACTTTCCCACCGAATGGAGGTACTCAATAACCCGGAGGCCATCCGCGGCGCTTGAGACGGGCCGCCGGCCGGGTTCCCTGAAAGAGGCCGCCGCGTCGGCGATCATATTGGCAAAGTAACCGGTCTTGCCCTCAAAGCGGTCGCCGGCCCGGCTAAGGGAACGGAAGCCCTGGGCATAGGGGCTCTCCGCGCTTTCCCAGACTTCGTAAACCCCGTTGCCGATCCTCAGCCGGCCCTTTTCACCGGAGAATTCCAGCTCGAATACCAGGTGATCCCGCAGGGCCCCCAGTTCCAGGAGTACGGGAAGCCCCCCTTCCGGCGGAGAACCCGGAAACTCCAGGCGGCCCTCAAGCCAGGCAGTCCCCTCTTGGCCGGTAAGCTTGGCGCCAAAGCTCCGGCAATGCTTCAGTACCCCGCCGGTAAGGAACATGACGGCGTCCGCCAGGTGGGTGCCGTCGTGCCAGAGGACATCCAGAAGCCGGCGGCCCCGGCCCATGTAGAGGCAGCCCCGGACACCCAGGAGAGGCCCCAGGCGCCCGCTTTCCAGAACGCTCCTGGCAAGCCTGTAGTCCGCCGAATAGCGGCGCTCGTGGTTGGTAAGGATCCTGAGGCCGGGAACCCCGCCCCCTCCCTCAAGCCGGGCTATACGCCGGGCGCTGCCCAGGGTATCGGCCAGGGGTTTCTCACAGATGATTACCGGAACACCCCGTTCCCCGGCCAGGCGACAGTAACGCTCGTGGCTGTCCGGGTGGGTGGCGATAACGAGGATGCCCGGCCGCTGTTCCTTCAGCATAAGCGCCGCGTCCGCGTAGACCGGAACCTGCCAGCGGCGGGCAAAGAGGCGGCGGCGTTCCTCATCCCTATCGCAGCCGGCCGCAAGCCGGCAGTCCCCGGCGGCGGCGATTGCCCCGGCGTGGGTACAGGGTTTCTCCCGCCGGGGATCCTCCTCCAGAAGACTCCCTATGCGTCCCAAACCCACCATGGCAACGGGTATCTTGTTCATAATAAACACTTAAATACAGTTCCACGGGTGACACAAGAGCGGAATAGGCCCATTATTCAATCCCAGACACGGACGGAACCGGTATAAATTAAAGGACTTGAGAGAAATTTGGGCGCATTTGCGGCGTAGAACGCCGCAAACCGGGCTATCCGCTTGTATCTTTTTTGCCTGCGGTAAAAAAGGATACCGCTTCTATCCCTTTGCGCTGCTCCAAAATGGCCTCCCTGCCATTTTGGAGCGGTGATTTTTTGCTTCGCAAAAACTCATGACATTTTCAACCCGGCTTCCATGCCGGTCTGCGGTTTTTTGGTCCTCCGAAATGCCTCATTTCAAAAAGTAACTTTAGGGCTAGATGCATCATTTAGAAAAAAGTAACTTTAGGCCGCCGGTTCCCTCCCCGAAGAAGGGGACTGGGCGGCGATGGCCTCCCGCA
>JAISWN010000053.1 GCA_031271075.1 Treponema sp. | reverse complement strand
GGCCCTACCCGGGGGTCGAAGGCGGCGGGGATGATGTAATCGGCGCTTAGTTCTTCTTTGCCGATAAGATCCGCCAGGGCCCGGGAAGCGGCGATCTTCATGGCCTCGTTGATGTCCGAGGCCCGCACGTCGAAGGCGCCCCGGAAGATCCCGGGGAAAGCCAGCACGTTGTTGATCTGGTTGGGAAAGTCGCTGCGGCCCGTGGCGATAACCGCGGCGCCTCCGGCCTTGGCCTCATCGGGGAAGATCTCCGGCGTGGGGTTGGCGCAGGCGAAGATAACCGGATCTTTTGCCATGGACTTTACCATATCAGCCGTTACCGTACCGGGGGCCGAAACGCCGATAAACACATCGGCCCCTTTCATGGCGTCCCCCAGGATCCCCTTGCAGCCGCCCTTGTTGGTCACCTTGGCCATTTCTTCCTTGACGGGGTTCATCCCCTTGGGCCGGCCCGAATAGATGGCGCCGCTGCGATCGCAGAGGGTAATATCCTTAAAGCCGTCGGAGATCAGCAGTTTGGTAATGGAGATGGAAGCGGCCCCGGCGCCGTTGATAACGGCCTTTACATCCTCTTTTTTCTTGTTCACCACTTTAAGGGCGTTGGTAAGCCCCGCCAGGGTGATGATGGCGGTTCCGTGCTGATCGTCGTGGAAGATGGGGATATCGCAGCACTTCTTGAGTTTTTCCTCAATCTCAAAACAGCGGGGCGCGGCGATGTCCTCCAGGTTGACGCCGCCGAAGCTGCCGGAAATAAGCTGGATAGTCCGCACGATCTCGTCCACATCCTTGCTTTTGATACAGAGCGGGAAGGCGTCTACGTTGCCAAAAGCCTTAAAGAGGACGCATTTGCCCTCCATCACCGGCATACCCGCTTCGGGGCCGATGTCGCCCAGGCCCAGTACCGCGGTTCCGTCGGTGACGACCAGACAGAGGTTCCAGCGGCGGGTCAGTTCGTAACTCTTGCTGATATCCTTCTGTATTTCCAGGCAAGGTTGCGCCACTCCCGGCGTGTAGGCCAGGGAGAGATCCTCTCTGGTCTTTACCGGTACCGTGGTAATCACTTCAATCTTGCCCTTCATCTTGTAGTGAAGCGCCAAACTTTCTTCAGCTATGCCCATATTTTCCTCCAATGGTGTAACAGTCTATTTTTCCCAGGAGAACACAAAGTCTACTTTGTTTTCGTCCCGGGCGGCGGTAAGGGATTTGCGTACCGCCGGGTTAAGGGGGATGCCTGTCTTGCCGCGTTCAAGGAAGGCCAGGTATTCCTTTTCACCGGCGGTGTAGATCCGGCTCTGGCCTTCCGCCTTCCGGGACGCCCGCAGTTCCCGGAGTATGTCCCCGGCGATCTTCTTGAAATCCCTGGGATCGGTAAAGGCGTTGATGTCGATAGCGATAAACCAATGCCCCAGATGGTAGGGCCGGCGGCTGCCGTCGGCATTGATACCGGCAAGGGCCTTGAGGAAAGATCCGCCCTGCAGGGCCGCCGACAGTACCTCCACCACCGTGGCCCAGCCGTAACCCTTGTAACCCGCCAGCTCGTCGCCGATGCCGCCCACCGGGGTCAGGGCGCAGGTTCCGTCCACCAGGCCCTTGAGGGCCACGCCGGGATCCGTAACCGCGTTGCCCTTTCCGTCAATTACCCAGCCATGGGGCATGGTCTTGTTGATCCGGGCGTAGTGCTCGATTTTCCCCCGCTGGGTAATGGATGTGGCGCAGTCGATGACGAAAGGGAATTCCTCGTCGGTGGGGAAACCTATGGTCAGGGGGTTGGTTCCCAGCATATTCTCCACCCCGAAAGTCGGGGCGATGGAGGGACGGGCGTTGGTTCCGGTAAAACAGATCTGGTTCTCCCTGGCGGCCATCAGGGCGTAGTACCCGGCTATGCCGTAGTGGGTGGAATTCCGCACCGCCACCATACCCAGGCCGCATTTTTTCGCCTTGCCGATGGCCATTTCCATGGATCTGACGCCGATGACGTGCCCCATACCGTCGTGGCCGTCTACCACCGCCGTAGCGGGGGTTTCCCGGACCACTTCAAATTGGGTTTTAACGTTCTGAATTCCCTCTTTTATCCGGTCAAGGTAGATAGGTTTCAAGCGGCCGACACCGTGGGAATCAATCCCCCGCTTGTCGGATTCAATAAGCACATCGGCACAGGTGGCCGCGTCGTCCGCGGGTACTCCGACGGCAATAAACGCCAGGCACATAAATTCGCGCATTTCGTCAAAACCGGCGTAGACCGTCTCTTCTTGTGATGACAAGATACTCCTCCTCAGAATAACTATTATACATAGACGTTACACTTTTCCGGCGGGGAATACAAGCATACCGGAAAACCATCCCCAATTTTTACTTGCGCAAGTTCTTACACTCCCCGTTCTCCCTTGTCCACTTACCAAACACGGGGCGCCGAATCCGGCTCGCTTACCTTTACGTCCTCCCCCGACGGCTCTATCACATAAAATCCTCTCTCCAGCGCGTACTCCCGCTCCCCTTCATTCACCACCGTCGCAGCCATCGCCCCAAAATATTCCCGCCCGTCCCCGTGCAGATCCGCGTAGCTCCTCAGCTTTTCCATCCGCCTGATATGGTTATCCACATCTCCCTTCTGGAGTTTCGCCTTTACCTCTACCGCCATCGTCTGGGTGCCGTTCTCCAGAAAAGCGTCTATTTCCGCGTGTATGTTATGCTTTTCGTTTTTTATTTTCCGGTTGCGGCTAATTGCCCCGAAATCAAAGCCAAACTGTTTGAACTTTTCCGGCAGGCCGGGGATCAGCGTGTGCTCGGCCTCGTCGCCGAACTTGTTACCCAGGTCTCCGACTATCCGCTGGGTTTCTTTGAGGGCTGTCTGGGTCTCCTTGATGGCCGCCTCTGTCTCCGCGTGGGCCTTTTTAAGGGCGGCCTGGGTCTCTTTGATCGCCGCCTCCGTCTCTTTGTGCGCCTTACCAATCTCGTTTATGGTCGCCCATACGTCGTCTAAGGTCACCTTTTTAGCCTTTTTAAGAATAGGCTCTTTGGCGGTTTTCACGGTCTTTTTCGTTGTTGTCCTGGCTGCGGGCATAAGTCCCTCCTCCTGAAAAAATGCCGGACACCG
>JAISWN010000043.1 GCA_031271075.1 Treponema sp. | reverse complement strand
GGCGGGGTGCAGCCCATAGACACCAACATGCCCAAGCGGGCTTACCTGAGCATGGGTTTCCCCTTCGGGCAGGGTTTCGGACTCAATTTTAAAATAGGGCTGGGGGACGAGATCCTGGGGCGCACCAAAACCGGCAGCATTATTTTCTCCGATAACATGCGGGGTTTCAGCTACGGAACCCTCAGTTTCTACGCCCCCTTTATCTCCTACGCCGCCAGCGCCATGGAACTTGAGGTGACCAAGTACCTCTACCTTCACCATCTCCAGATCCGTATCCTGAAGCGCCTCTCCTTCGGCCTGGTGGAGGGGGTTATGGTAAACGCCCCCTTCGAGATCCGCTACCTTAACCCCATGATGATCTTCCACAGTTTTTCCGCCTGGGAGTCCTACGATGATTACAACGCGGATCTGGCAAACCATCCGGATCAATATTCCGAAGGAGAATCCCGGGTGGGCTCCTACCTGGGGATCACCCTGGATTTCCGCCCCTGGAAGTACGGCCGCCTTTACGGCCTGGCGGCCATGAACCAGTTCCAGATCCCCTCGGAAAAGGAAGACCAGGACTCTACGGTGCCTGACGGCCTGGCCTTCCAGCTTGGCTACGAGTCCTGGATACCCCTCTCCGGCCGCCTCTTTAACCGGGATTACCGGGGCCACCTTTGGTTCGGCCTTGAGGGGGTCTATACCTACCCCTACATGTACATCCTGGAGGACAAGGGCTGGTCCTACTACCGGGAATCCACGGAGGTGAGTAACGATCCTATCAGGGAATGGGTGGGATCTCCCTTCGGGCCCGATTCGGCGGCGGGGACGTTTTGGCTGGGTTACCGGGATTCCTCCCTCTGGTCATTGAGCCTTTCCTTCCTGTACCTGGCCCAGGGGCCGAATTCGGATGCCAGTATTTTTGCCAAGCCGAACCGGGCCTACTATTCCCACACCAGGGATCAGATGCTCTCCATGAGCCCTTCGGGGACGGTCTCCCACACTTACCAGCTTACCCTTAGCGCCAAGTGGTCGCCCCTGGACTGGCTTTCCCTTTCCTGCCAGCCGGGCTACCGGATCGTTTCCAATTACGCCCACCAGAAGGGGAGGCTTGAACAGGGCTTTGAACTGGTGTTTTCCGCCCGGCTGGTTCCGAAGCTGCCTTTCGGGGATCAGAGCAGGCTGACCGGATCCACGTCCACTTCCAGATAGACCCGCTTGTCGCCGCCCTTTTCGTAGCGGTTCAGCGCCGTCCGGGCCGCGCCGTGGAGGGCCCCCATGGCCGGCCCCCGGAGGATGAGCTGCCGCCGGTGGTTCCCGGCGATGATCCCGATGGGACATTCGGCGGGCCCCAGGGAATCGGCCCCCCGGGGCATGAGAGGCGCGGCCAGGGAGGCGATACGGCCGATGGCCTTGTCCGCCCGGGCCGGATCCCGGGAACGGGCGGTAAAGCGGATAAGCCGGGAGTAGGGGGGAAAGCCCAGGATCTTCCGCTGGGCAAGTTCGGCCTCGAAGAAACCCGCCACATCCAGGGCGCAGGATTTGACGATAACCGGGTCTCCCATCCTGAAGGTCTGGACTATCACCTTGCCGTCGGGGAAGTAACGGCCCGCCCGGCCCGCCACCTGCACGATGAGGGAAAAGGTCCGTTCCGCGGCCCGGAAATCCGGCAGGTGGAGCCCCGTATCCGCCAGGATCACCCCCACCAGGCGTACCCCGGGGAAGTTGAGCCCTTTGGCCACCATCTGGGTCCCCAGGAGTATGTCCACCGCCCCGGCGCGGAACATGCCCAGGGTTTCCTCAAGGCTCCCCTTGGGGCCGGTGGAATCGGCGTCCGCCCGGCGCACCGTCAGATCCGGAAAAGTCCGCCGCACCTCCTCCTCGATCATCTCCGTCCCGAAACCGGTAAAACCCGCTTCCAGGGAACCGCAGCGGGGGCAGGCCCGGGGAGGAGGCTCCGAGTAGCCGCAGTAGTGGCAGATCGCCCGGCCCTTGCTCTTGTGCCAGGTAAGGGAAACGGAACAGTGTTTACAGCTCAACTCAAAACCACAGGAGGGGCAGTGGTAGAAGTAGGCGAAGCCCCGGCGGTTCAGGAAGAGGATGGTCTGCCGCCCCATCTGGGCGGTTTTACGGATCTCCTCCCTGAGTTCCCCCGTCAGGCAGCCCTCGGTACGTTCAAGGCTTACGGCCTTTATCTCCGGGAGGCTTCCCCCGGAAAGGCGGCGGGAAAGATCCAGGCGGCTGATGAGCCCTTCCCCCATAAGCTTCCAGGCTTCCGCCGAGGGGGTGGCGGAGCCCATGAGGAGCCGCCCTCCTTCCGTGGAGCAGCGGCGCATGGCGGTCTGCCGGGCGTGGTAACGGGGGGTGTTTCCGGACTTGTAGGAACCGTCGTGTTCCTCGTCTATCACCACCAGGCCTAGATCCTTTACCGGGGCGAATACGGCGCTGCGGGGGCCCACCACGATCCGCACCTCCCCCCGGCGGATCCGCATCCACTCGGCAAAGCGGGCGCCGGGGCTCATCCCGGAGTGCAGGGTAGCCGCTGCCTTGCCGAAACGCCTGCCGATGGCCTCCGCGGTCTGGTGGGTCAGGGAGATCTCCGGAACCAGGTAGATGACGGATCTGCCCTCCCGGATCGTGTGTTCCGCGGCCCGCAGGAACACTTCCGTTTTTCCCGATCCGGTGATGCCGTAAAGGTAGAACATGGGTGGCGTCCCCGGCGGTTCCGCCCGGTCAGTGCCCAGCCCGGCGGGGAAGGGGAGAGCGTTAATCCGATCAAGGGCCCCTTGCTGTTCGTCCGAAAGTTCCAGGGGGGAAGGGGCTATATTCTCTTCCTCGTCCGGCAGGGAAGGGTAGGAGAGCAGCCTCCTTCCCGAGGGGATCATGGCGGCCAGGGCCTGGCCAGGGCCGCAGAGGTAGTAAGCGGAAAGCCATTCAGCCAGGGCGATGTCCCTTTCATCGAACACCGGTTCCGGATCCACCACCCGGCGCAGGGTCTTGATCCCCCCAGGGTCAAGCCCGGCGGGAGGCTCCTCCCGGCTTGCCACGATGTAACCCAGGGCCTCCCGCCTCCCCAAGGGGGCCATGGCCCGTTTTCCCGGTTCCGCCCCGGCCTTGTCGTCCATCCGGTAGCTGAAACTTTGGTTCGCCGGGATATCAAAAACCAGATCGAGGAATTGGGCCACTAGATCCCGCCCGTTTCAGCGAGAAAGGCCCGCAGCTTTTTCAGATCCTCCCAGGCGGGCCGCTTTAGATCCTCGTTGTGGAGCAGGGCGCTGGGGTGGTAGGTGGCAAGCAGGGGGATGGAGAGATCCGGGGAAACAGGATAGTCGTAGAAACGCCCCCGGAGCCGCCCGATGGCTTCCGGCTCCCGGAAACCCGGCAGCCCATTGCACTCTCCCAGCAGGCGGTTCGCGGCCACCTTCCCCATACAGAGGATAAGCCGGGGCCTGAGGAGGCGGATCTGCCGGGCAAGGAAGGGGGCGCAGGCTTCGGCCTCCCCGGGCAGGGGATCGCGGTTTTCCGGGGGACGGCACTTGACCACGTTGGCGATAAAACAGTTCCGCTCCCGGGAAAGGCCGATGGAGCCGAGCATCTTGTCCAGGAGCTGCCCGGCCTTGCCCACGAAAGGACGCCCGCTGGAGTCCTCGTCCGCCCCCGGCCCCTCCCCGATCACCAGAACCAGGGGGGAAGACACCCCCTCTCCGGGAACCGCGTTGGTCCGGGTTCCCCAGAGGCCGCAGCCCCGGCAGGATCGGACCTGGGCGGCTATGCCTTCAAGGCTGTCTTCCCCGGCCTCTGTCCCGGCCGCCCCTGCCCCGGCGTCACCGGGCTCCCTGTCATCTTCAAAGCGATAAGGCTCCCTGGGCCGGGCGTAGCCTCCGGCAAGGCAGTCGGCGCTAAGGTCCAGGAAAGAGGCGATGGCTGTCTTTTGCTCCCCAGTCATGGCCCTATTTTCCCCCAAGACGGGGCGCCTTGCAAGGGAGAATCAGGGAGAGAAAGACAGTTTTCCCTCAAGCCAGGCGTTTATAAGGTAACGGGAGACCGATCCGTTTCCCGGAAGTTGGGGGAGCTTGTCCGGGGAGAACCATTGGGCGTCTTCAATTTCCACACCGTCCGGGCGGGGTTCCCCCGAGGCGTGGCGGGCGGCGAAGCCCAGCATCAGCGAGTTGGGAAAGGGCCAGGGCTGGGAGGCGATGTAACGGATATCCCGAACCTCAAGGCCCACCTCTTCCCGGATTTCCCGGGCTACCGTAGCCTCAAGGCTTTCCCCGGCCTCGTTAAACCCGGCGATAAGGCTGTAAACCCCTGGGGCAAATTTTTTGTTGTGGGCCAGGAGAGCCCGGCCGTCCCCGTGAAGGATGATGGTGATCACCGCCGGGGAAATGCGGGGGTACTCCCGGCGGCCGCAGGCGGGGCAGAGGCGGGCAAGCTCGTCCGGGGCGTCGGTGTTTCTTGTCCCGCAGGAACCGCAGAAGGCCGCGTCCCGCCGCCATTGGGCGATATGGTAAGCCCGCAGCATACGGCCGACAGGCCCCCTTCCGTCCACGGTTTTTCCGGCGCTAAGCAGGGAAAGCCCCTGCCTAACCGGGATAGTCCGCCAGCCCGGGGGCAGGGGATCCTTCTCCCCCAGGGAAGCGCCGTATATGGTTCCCGGCCCGTCCACCGCGGGGATTTCAAAAGCGTCCAGATCCTTAAAAGCTTCCCGAAAAGCTTCCCGGACGGTTTCCCGGGGAAGCCCCTGGGCAAGCCCGGCGTCGGGGGTCTCATCCCTCAGCGCCAGGGATCCCCCCTGAAACAGGAACATCGTTTCACCATATCTTTCGGTACACAAAACAGTCTCCCTTGCCTGGCAGCCTATTGCAGGGGAAACAAAAAAAACTGACTGGGCTTTCCATTTCCTGTTGCATCCTCTCCCGGCAAGTTCTATATTTTAAGAATAAGATTTTTTTTGTTCTGTTTTTAAGGTTTTGTAAAATGAGTATGCCATTTTTGTAGAATTTACTCCATAGGTGAAGAAGGCCCATAATGAGTGTTGGAACTTACCTTGAAACCTTGCCCCTTAACGAGATTGCCAAGTACGGCGGGGGGCCGCCGAAAAACGCCCTTCCCTTTGCCGGCTACCCCCGGCAGCACCCTTCGGAAAAAAACAAGCTTATCCTGGTCTACGATCCCCTGGGGATGAACCCTTCGGTACTGGAATTCAAAATTGAGGATATCCTTTACGTGGAAGAGCTTCACTCGGCGGTAAACCGGAACGGCGAAGGGGTTCCCCTGGTAAAACTCTGGGTTCGCAAGGGGGCCCACGGGGTAATCATGGAACCTTTTGAGGTTGAGGAGCCTATCCGGTTTGCCGGCAAAAAAGAAGATCTGCGGGAGCGATTCCAAAAGATCCGTTTTCAGGCTCCCCCGCAGGGCGCCGGAAACGCCTCCGCAAACGGGGCGGCGTCTAAACACCGGTAACAAATATGAAAACCCCCGACGCTTCGGCTTCCGACCCTCCTGCCGGCACTCCCGCCCTGGAGTTAAGCCGGAAAGCGGGAGGACAAGAGGATGGCAGGCTGAACGGATCGTCTCCGGAAGGCCGTTTTTTCTCAAAACTGGACGTACTCCGCTGCGATCTCTGTCCCCGCCGTTGCCTTATCCCCCCCCAGGGCCGGGGGGCCTGTGGTGTGCGGGGAAATCTGGACGGGAAAAGCCATATTCCCTGGTACGGTTTTGTAACCGCCCTGGCCCGGGACCCTATCGAGAAAAAACCCCTCTACCATTTCCGTCCCGGTTCTTCGATCCTCTCCATTGGCTTCGCGGGCTGTAACCTCCGCTGTCCCTTCTGCCAGAACTGGCGTATCTCCCAGCTTCGGGGCAGGGAAAAGCCTCCCGGCCGCTACCTTGAAGCGGAAGATGTGGTAGCCCTGGCCCTGGATGACGGGGGGGGTCCGCCTGGAGGGCCTTTTGATCCTCCCCAGATCGCCTACACCTATTCGGAGCCCCTGGTTCACCCCGAGTACCTCCTGGACTGTATGCAACTGGCCCACCGGAAGGGAGCGGCCAACGTGCTGGTTACCAACGGCTGCGTTACCCAGGAGGCGGCGGATGAGATTATCCCCTTTGTAGACGCGGTGAACATCGATCTGAAAAGTTTCTCCCGGCAGACCTACCAGAAAACCCTGGGGGGCGACCTGGACACGGTGCTGGACTTCATCGCCGTTTGTTATGAAAACGGCGTGCATGTGGAAGTAACCACCCTGCTGGTTCCCGGCCTGAACGACAGCGAAGCGGAACTGAAAAGCGCCGCCCATTTTATCGCCGATCTTGAGGCAAGCCGGCGCGGAAGGGTTATCCCCTGGCACCTGAGCGCCTATCACCCGGACTGGCACTGGGACGTCCTTCCCACCGATCCGGCGGCCTTACTGCGGGCCGCGGAACAGGCGCGGGAGATCCTGCCCTACGTGTACGCGGGAAATATCGCCGGGGAGGCGGAAACCCGCTGCCCCCACTGCGGCAAAACACTCGTCAGCCGCCGGGGATACCGGATAGACACGGGAGGGCTGACGCTGAAAGATGCGGAATACGATGAAGAAAAGTATTACTGCTGCGCTTCCTGCGGAAAAGATCTTTCTGTTATTGTGTATTAAACTCGGTGTATTAAACCCCGTGTATTAAACCCGGTTTACCGGCTTCTTAATCCCTGGGCCGCAGGTAAAAGCTGCCGTTTATCTGTTCGGTCTTGAGTACGTTGATAAAGGCTTTCCCGTCCAGGTTCCTGATAGCCCGTACCAGTTCGTCCACCTCGTTGGCGGATACTACCGAATAGAGCATGGTCCGGCCGGTCTTTTCGTAGTTCCCCAGGCCCTGGAAGGACGTGGCCCCGTGGTTGGTGATGTCCCGGATCAGGGTGTATACCTCCTCGGGCTTGCAGGTGATGATGAGCAGGGTCCGCTGCTGGTAGCCCCGGTACAGGACCGAAAGGGCCATGGTTGTGGTAAACTGGAATATGATCGAATAGAGCGCCTTTTCCAGGCTGAAGAGGTAAGCGGCCAGGGCAAGGATAGCGCAGTTGCCGGCAAAGATGTGGTTCCACGCATCTTTGCGGAATTTTTCGGAAATGAAAATGGCGATAAAGTCCGTGCCGCCGCTGGTTGCCCCTGCCCAGAGGCAGAAACTTATGGACAGGGCGTTCAGCAGGCCGCCGAAAACCGCGGAAAGCAGGGTATCGTGGAGCTGCAGAAAACCTGAAAGCATGGGGGCGATGCCTGTGGAGGGCATCCAGTCGGTCAGGAAACCGCTTACCAGGATCATGAGGCAGGAGTAAAGGGTAAAACGCTTTCCGATGTACCGGAAGCAGATAATCGCCGGAACCGCGTTCAGGGTATAGTTGACCAGGCTGAAGGGCAGGCGGATGTTTCCGTAACGGAGGGCAATCTCCTGGATAAGCAGGGTAAGCCCGGTGAAACCGCCGGGGAGGAGGCCGCCGGCGTGGACAAAAGTATTGATATTAAAGGACATAAGCAGGGCCCCGATAAGGACGAAGCTGAAACGCCTGACTATCCGGCAAACGGCTGATTTGTTCATTTTGTATTCTCTCTTCATAGTCACGTTATATAATAATACGCAGGTACTCGTTTTGTCTGCATTGTCCCCCTCTGTGTTTTCCAGTAGTTTACCACTCGGCTCTCCCATAGGTTCCCTACTGCATAGGTTCTTATGGAGTGGGCAGCGGGGTATGTTGTTTTGGTAAGGTATAAGACTCAGGGTTTAATACCCAAGATTAGGCCCCAAGGCTCCCCTGCGAAAGCGGGTTCTTGAGGTATTAAACCCTCAATACGAATCAGAAGGGGCCGATGCCCATGAGGTGGGCGATCAGGGCCATAACATAGCCTGCCGCGATAAAGCACACGTAGGTTTTCCAGCAGAACTTAAACCAGGTTCCGTAGTTTACGCCGCAGAGGGCCAGGGGGATCATGGCGCCGCCGGGCCAGAACGAGTTGGTCATGCCGTCGCCGAACTGGTAGGTAAACACCAGTACCTGCTGGTTGATCTTCAGGATTTGCCCCAGGGGGCTTAAGATGGGCATCATGATAACCGCCTTGCCCGAACCGGAGACCACAAAGAAGTTGAATATGGTGACAAACAAGTAGATGACAAGAATAGTAAGCATGGGGGTATCCACCAGCAGCTCGCTCATGAATTTAACGAAGGTGTCGGTGATGTTGCCCTGGTTGAGCAGGATCATTACCGAGCGGGCCAGGCCGATGGTCAGGGCGGCCCCCAGCACCGTGGCGCTGCCCTTAAGGAAGCTGGCGCAGGCGTCATCGGCTTTCATGCGGAACAGGAACGCCAGAATCACGGCATAGATGACGTACACGGAGGATATCTCCGCCAGGCCCCATTTGTATTTGAGGGCCCCAAAGACCTGGGTCCCTATGGCTATGGCGTAGAGGATCCACGCGACGATCCGTTTGGTTGTCAGCGGGACTTCCTCCATGGAGGTGTCACCGGTTTTCTGCTCCAGGTACTCCTCACCCATGGCGCTTAGGCCGGGGTTTTTCCGGATCCTGGAACAGTAGCTGCTCAGAAAGAACATGCCGATGGCGAAGAAGACCGCCATGCTCACCATGCGGTAGCCAAGGCCGGAGTACATGGGCAGGCCCACTATCTGCTGGGAGATGCCGGTGGTAAAGAGGTTGAAAAGCCCCGCGGTAAAGCCCACGGTGGAGCCGAACATACACACCGCCGTCCCTACCATGCGGTCGTAGCCCATGGAAATGAAGACCGCCACCACCAGGGGATACATCGGATAGGCGGCCTCGCCGGAACCCAGCGCGCCAAAGAGGATGAAAAACAGGTAGAAAAGGATAACTACGATCATCTCTTTGCCTCTGGTGGATTTGATCAGCTTTTGGATCCCCGCCGCGAAGGTACCGGTTGCCTGCAGCACCCCCAGAGAACCCGAGCACAGCAGCAGGGAGCCCATGATCACCGCGCCCTCCACGAAGCCCTTGTAGATCGAGGTGAAGAAATCCCAGGGGGAAACCGGGGTTTTGTCGACGCCGTGGTAGCTTTCGGGATCCACCACCGCGATGGCTGA
>JAISWN010000351.1 GCA_031271075.1 Treponema sp. | reverse complement strand
AGAGCTGCTCGAAATTACGGCGGATCAATTTTACCACATTGGTATCCTCTGGGAAGGCGACAGTTACGGCATAGTACGGAACAACTTTGTCAACACTCCTCCGGAAATGCCCTGGTCTTACGCATATCCCCATCCGGGCCCGGAAAACCCCTGCCAGTTCTTCTTTGATCCCAATATCAAGGTTCCCGGCAACAATTAGTTTTTGAACAGGGTTGTACGGAAACTCCAGTTTCCGTACAACCCTAATGTTTAATCTTGGAGGAGCGTTTATGTTTCAGTTTCACGGTTACACAATTCAGGGATGGTTCAACAAACCCATGCGCTGGGCCCAGCTTACCCTTACCGATGATGATCCCGGCACTTTCGATCCCGACCTCTGGATCCGGTATTTTAAGGATATAAAATGCCAGGGCGCGGTTATCAGTACCGGCGGCTACATTGCCTATCACCCTTCCAAGGTTCCTCTCCAGTACGTGAGCCCGAAAGTAAATGACAACAACGATGTGTTTGGATACCTGGTGGAAAATTGCCGGAAACTGGATATGTCCGTTATTGTGCGGACCGATCCCCATGCGGTCCATGATGAACAGAAAAACGCTCATCCTGAATGGCTGGCTGTTACCCCTGAAGGGGAGTACCGGAAGCACTGGTCAAAGGATCATGCCTGGATTACCTGCGCCCTTGGAGATTACAACTTTAAATTTATGACCGAAGTGAACAGGGAAATTGTCGGTAAATACGGCGTAGACGCCATCTTTGCCAATCGGTGGGCCGGTTCAGGTTTCTGTTACTGCGAGAACTGCAAAAAGATGTTCAGGGAAAAAACAGGACTGGAACTGCCCAGGGAAAGGGCGCTCTCGGATCCTTCTTACAAGGCTTATATTGGTTTTGTACAGGAACGGCTTTTTGAACTCTGCCGGCTTTGGGACGAAGATATCAGGAAGATAAGTCCCTATGCGCGGTTCATTCCCAATTCCGGCGGCGGGGCCCTAAGCGGCCTTGATATGCGCTGGCTTGGGGATTATTCGGATCTGCTCTTCGCCGACCGTCAGGCGCGGCCCAAGGCCATGCCCCTTTGGGCAAACGGGGAAAACGGCAAGGAATTCCGGGCCGTTATGGGGAACAAACCTATCGGCGGCATCTTCAGCATGGGTTTTGAGGGCCTTAACCGCTGGAAAGATTCCGTTATTAACAGCGAGGAACTCCGGCTCTTTGTTTCGGAAGGGGTCGCCCAGGGGCTCAGGGTGTGGTTTACCAAATTCCACGGCAAGATATACGACCGGCGCTGGATGGATACGGTAAAGGAACTCTACAACCGCTACGCCGATTGGGAGCCCTACCTGAGAAATACCGCCAATCTTGCCAGAGTCGGCCTGGTGTTTTCCCAGTCCACGGGAAACTATTACGGCGCCGAAAACGGCCGGGCAAAGGTAGCCGCTTCAATCGACGGGATTTACCATGCCCTTACGGAAAGCAGAATCCCCTTTGAAATGGTGCATGAAAGTTACCTTACGGATCAGGGGTATCTTTCACGTTTCAAAACGCTCATTCTCCCCAACATTGCCTGTATGTCGGCGGCCCAGTGCGAAGGGATCAAGGCTTTTGTTAAATCAGGCGGCGGGCTTGTGGCTACCTATGAAACTTCCCTGTATGACGAAAGGGGGAACAGGAAGCCAAACCTGGGCCTTGCCGAACTCTTTGGCGCGGATCTCGCGGGTGAACCGGAAGTCTTCGTAAAGAATTCATACCTCCGCCTGGAGATGGATACAAAGCATCCGGTTCTCGACGGTTTCCATGATACGGAACGCATAGTCAACGGCAACGCAAGGCTGCCTGTTAAGGAAAACACCCCTCTTCCTTCCAAGCCGGTAACTCTTATCCCGGCTTACCCGGATCTCCCCATGGAAGAAGTATTCCCCCGGGAAGATCACACCGGCATTCCGGAACTCTACCTGAGGGATTACGGCGCCGGCAGGGCGGCTTACTTCCCCTGGGACATAGACGCTGTCTTCTGGAACCTCTTTATCACAGATCATCTGCGCCTCTTTATAAATACGGTAAACTGGGTTACCAGGGAAGAGCCGGTTGTTACTTTAAAGGGCCCCGGCGTCTTTGACGTGGCGGTCTGGAAACAGGAAAAATCCCTTACGGTGCATCTTGTCAATATGACAAATCCCATGTGTATGCAGGGGCCTGTCCGGGAAATTCTTCCGTCCTTCCCCCAGGAACTTACGTTTGTACTCCCCAGGGGGGTAAAGCCGGCGGCGGTAAAACTCCTTTCCTGCGGGAAAAATGCTCAGTATAAACTGGAGGATGGAAAATTGAGCCTCTCTGTTCCATCCTTCCTGGATCACGAAGTTGTGGCTGTCGACGTAGAATAGGAGGGTATATGAAATCGGGAATACTGCCGAATTTGCCGTACGGAGCGGTTTACTTCAGGAAAACCAATCCGCCCCAAAAAGATTGGGAACGCGATTATTCCGTCGCCCGGGAGGACGGAATGAATATTTTCAGGCATTGGTTTATGTGGGCCGCCATTGAGCAGGCGCCGGGACGTTTTGAATGGGATGAGTACGACCGGCAACTGGATTTGGCCGCGAAAAACGGCATGAAAACAATCATCGCCGAGATGACCGTGCTTGGCCCCGAATGGCTTCTCCGCAAGTACGATCGCGCCCGGCTGGTCCGCGCCGACGGAAGCCGTCCCGGCAGCTTTATGCAGGTTAGCTGTGCTATCGGCGCGGTCAACATGTGCTGGGATAACGGCGATTACCGCGCCGCGGCGGAAAATTTTATCGGAGAACTGGCGAAACATTACAAAGGCCATCCCGGTCTGGGCGGATACGATATTTGGAACGAATGTAACTATGATGAGCGTACCTGTTACTGCGAGGCTACCAAAGCGGAATTCCGGGAATGGTTAAAAAAGAAATACCGGACTCCCCGGGATGTTTCCGAAGCCTGGCATCGTTACGGGTTTGCCGAATGGGAAGATGTGGCGCCGCCCCTGTCGCCGGGGCCGTATCCCGATACTATCGACTGGCAGCAGTTCAGAATTGAAAACGCCTACGGGTATATGCGCCGCCGGGCCGAAATTATCCGCGCCTGTGATCAGGACTGCGCCATTGTTGCCCACGGTATTGCCATGAGTCTGGCCGGCGCCGCCGGCAGGGGCTGTGACGACTGGCGCGCCGCTTCGGAAGTTGAGATCTACGGCATGACCTGGGGATCTTCCCGTCACGGTGACGATCCCTGGAGGCAGTTCCAGGCCGCCGATCTGGTCAGGGCTTCCTGCCGGGGCAAGCCCTGGTGGCACGCCGAATCCTACGCGGGGCCCCTCTGGCTGCAGTCAAACGTGCTTAACAAGAAACGGGATGAAGGCCGTATCGCCTCCCCGGAAGACGCCCGGTACTGGAACTTTGTCTCCCTTATGGCGGGGGCCCGGGGTTTTATGTACCTCCGCTGGCGGCCCCTTTTGGACGGGGATCTTTTCGGCGCATTCGGTCCCTATGGCCTTGACGGAAGCAGAACCGACCGATCCAACGCCGTTTCCGCCTCCTGCAAATGGATAACCGCGGGGGAGCAGGAAAAGGTTCTTAAATCAAAGCCGGTGAAAGGCCAGATCGGTATCATCTTTGCCCCGGAAAGCGAGCTTCACACCTATGCTTTGCGGCGTTCCACCGAAGCATACACGAAGGCGGTTCAGGGTGTTTATCAGGGCTTTTTTGACCGGAACATACAAGCGGATTTTGTGCATATTGACGACATAGCCGGTTGGGATCTCCTCTACCTGCCTTACCCGGTGATGCTTTCCTCCGGGACCGTCAAGGCCCTCAGGGAATGGGTCTCCCGGGGGGGAACCCTGGTGTCCGAAGGCTGCCCCGCTTATTTTGGCGACCGCTTCCATGTGGGGGAAATCCAGCCCGGTTCCGGTATGGATGAGCTTTTCGGCGTTAAGGAAACTTATGTGGAATTCACCCCGGATCTGCTGGGGGATCTTCCCCTTACGGTAGCGGGGGATCGCCTCTGGGGCGGTGAATATCTCCAGTGCTATGAACCTGCCACAGGCGTTGCGGCAGGATGGTACGATGATGGCAGAATCGCCGCGGTAGATAATAAATTCGGGAAGGGAAAAACCAGGCTCATCGGTACTATGCCGGGCTGGGGCTATCAGGCCCACGGCGGCGCTACGGGTGATTATCGCCCTCCAAACCGGGCGGAAACTTCCTTCTTTGAAGGGGTTCTCAAATTCGGCGGTAAAGAGACGAGGGTGAAGGTGTCGGATCCCCGGATAATTGCCAGGCTTCAGGATGGCGAAGGGGGAACCTATCTGTGGATAGCCAATCCCAAACGCCAGGCTATTCCCGGGAGGGTGGAATTCCCCACAGACCAGTATAGTTCCGCTGCCGCGGTTTTGGGGCCCCGGGGAACCTTTGCGGACGGAGCTTTTAGTGTAAGCGTTCCCGCGCGGTACGTAACTGTTTATGAACTTAAATAACAGGTAATCAAGATGAAGAAAGCTATTCAGAACGCCGAATCTGCCGCCGGTGAAACGAGGGTCGATGTAGCCGGCCAATGGAAACTCATGTGGTGGCGTTTCCGTAAGCACAGGCTGGCTCTGGGATCAGGAGTGGTAGTAATTCTTGTGTATTTGGTTGTGATTATCGCCGAATTCCTCGCTCCTTATTCCGCTATGTCTTATTTCGCGGAATGCAAAAACCAGCCGCCCCAGTTGCTGCATTTTGTGAGAACCGGCGAAGATGGAAAAAAGATATGGGGGCCTTTTGTTTACGGTTACAGCACGAAGGTAAATCCGGCTTCCCTAAGAAGGGAGTTTGCGGAAGACCGGGGCAGAATAATACCGGTTAAATTCTTTGGGAAGGGAGAGCCCTATAAACTCTGGGGGCTCTTTCCCGCAAGCAGGCATCTTATAAGCCCTGCGGATTCCAAACAGCCCATGTACCTCTGGGGCGGCGACAGCATGGGCCGGGATGTGGCAAGCCGGGTTATCCATGGCACGAGGATATCCATGTCCATCGGCCTTATCGGCGTTATTATCAGCCTCTTTTTGGGTATACTCTTGGGGGGCATTTCCGGTTATTACGGCGGTCCCATAGACCACCTTATCCAGAGGATCATTGAATTCCTCCGTTCCATTCCTACCATTCCCCTCTGGATGGGATTTGCCGCGGCCATACCTTTAAGCTGGCCCCCTTTGCGGGTTTATTTCGCCATCACCCTCATAATCGCATTCATCCAGTGGACCGGACTGGCCCGGGTAGTGCGGGGCAAATTTTTCGCCCTTAAAACCGAGGACTTTGTTACCGCCGCCCGGCTGGACGGCTGCAGCGAACTGCGGATAATCCTGCATCACATGGTTCCCTCTTTTGTGAGCCATATCATCGCATCGGTAACTCTTTCCATTCCGCAGATGATATTGAGTGAAACATCTCTAAGCTTTTTGGGAGTAGGCCTCAGACCGCCTGTGGTAAGCTGGGGGGTTCTGCTCCAGGAGGCCCAAAATATTCGTTCCATCGCGGCATGTCCCTGGCTTTTATTTTTCCCCGGTATTTCGGTGGTAATCGCCGTACTGGCCCTCAATTTCCTGGGAGACGGTCTCCGTGACGCGGCTGACCCCTATAATTAATCTGTCCACAAAGTCGGTTACTCTGATTAAGGATCCGGTATATGAATAAAGATAATCTGGTTGAAGTTGAAGGGTTGAAAACCTACTTTTATACCGATGAGGGAGTTGTCAGGGCGGTAGATGGCGTTGATTTCAACATCAAAACCGGCAAGACCCTCTGTGTCGTAGGCGAATCCGGCTGCGGGAAATCTATTACCGCCCGTTCCATCATGCGGCTTATCGATCCCCCCGGAAAAATCGTGGAAGGCGTCATCAGGCTGGCCGCCAGGGATGGAGGCGAGATTGATGTTACCGCCTTGTCCCCCAAAGGGCAGGAGATCCGTAAAATACGCGGGGCGGATATTTCCATGATCTTTCAGGAGCCCATGTCCTCCCTGTCGCCTGTTCATACCGTGGGCGAGCAGATTGCGGAAGCAATCAGGCTCCATCTTGGTTTTACAAAGGAAGACGCCAAGGCAAGGACCGTAGAGGTACTCAAGGAAGTAGGCATTCCCAAAGCGGAACAGCGCTTCGATTCATACCCTTTTGAATTGTCCGGGGGCATGAGACAGCGGGTCATGATAGCCATGGCCTTAAGCTGCAGATCCCGCATGCTTATCGCGGATGAGCCTACCACCGCGCTGGATGTAACAACCCAGGCGAATATCCTGGATCTTATCCAGGGCCTGCAGCGGGAATACAACATGTCGGTAATGTTTATCACTCACGACCTGGGGGTAGTGGCTGAAATTGCCGATGAGGCGGTGGTAATGTACCTGGGCAAAGTGGTTGAACGGGGTTCCGTGGACGATATCTTCCACGATCCAAAACATCCCTACCTGGTGTCTCTTTTAAAGTCCATACCCAAATTAAGCGCAGGTCCTGTGGAAAGACTGGATTCCATCAAAGGCATGGTTCCCCATCCCTTTAACCGGCCCAAAGGCTGTCCTTTTAATCCCCGCTGTGACAGGGCAATAAAGGGACTTTGTGACAGGGATATACCGCCGGCAATCAATCCTGGTCCCGGCAGGGAAGTTTCCTGCTTTTTATACGGCGAAGGAGAAAAGCCATGAGCGAAATCCAGGAGGCCGGTAAAATTATTCTTGATATACGCGGCCTCAGAATGCACTTTCCCATTACCAAAGGTTTTTTGAATCGCCAGGTGGGTACGGTCAAGGCGGTAGATGACGTCAATTTTTCCCTGTACCAGGGGGAGACCCTGGGGCTCGTGGGCGAATCAGGCTGCGGGAAAACGACCCTGGGCCGTTGCGTTCTGAGAGTATATAGGCCTACAGCCGGCAGTATCGGCTATACCTCCGGGAACGGCGCCGTAGTGGATCTCTCTTCTCTGAACAACAGGGAACTCAAGCCTTATCGCAGGGAAATCAGGATGATATTCCAGGACCCCCAGTCTTCCCTTAATCCCCGGCTTACGATACTTGATATTGTGGGAGAACCCCTGATGATCAACAACGGTGTTAGGGGGAAGGAACTTGAAGACCGGGTAGCAGGGCTGCTCCGCCGGGTAGGGCTCCGGCCCGAATACCTGCGCCGTTACCCTCATGCTTTTTCAGGCGGTGAGAGACAGCGAATCGGTATTGCCAGGGCTCTGGCCCTGAACCCCCGGCTGGTGGTAGCCGATGAGGCGGTTTCGGCCCTGGATGTTTCCGTTCAGGCCCAGACCCTCAACCTGCTTCAGGAGCTTCAGGAAGAATTCTCCCTCACCTATTTATTTGTGGCCCACAATTTAAGCGTAGTACAGCATGTGTGCAGCAGGGTCGCGGTGATGTATGTAGGCCGCCTTATGGAGCTGGCGGACACGAAAGAGCTGTACTTCAACCCCAAGCATCCTTACACGGAAGCGCTCATGTCCGCGGTACCCAAGCCCGATCCAAGACTGCGGAACCGTTCGGCGCGTATCCGTCTGGAAGGGGAAGTAGCGGACCCGGCGAATCCCCCTCCGGGCTGCCATTTTCATCCGCGCTGCAGATACACCCAGGAAAGGTGCCGCACGGAAATCCCGGCCATTCGAGACATTGGCGGAGGCCATCTCTGCGCCTGTCATTTCGCCGAGTCTCTCAATCTCAAAGGAGTGGAGCTATGATAAAATTCATTATCAAGCGTGTGCTCTACATGATCCCCACGCTTATTGGTATTTCGATACTTTCTTTCTTCATTATTCAACTCCCTCCGGGTGATTACCTTACCTCAAGAGTGGCGGGGATGATCGAACAAGGGCAAACTATTGATGTGGGGACCCTGGAGCTGTGGAAAGACCGGTATGGCCTGGATCAGCCCGTTATTGTCCAGTACTGGAAGTGGATCAGCGCCATTATCACCCGGGGGGATTTTGGTTTGTCTTTTGAGTGGAACAGGCCGGTGAAGGATTTAATCTGGGGCAGGCTGGGCCTTACTTTTTTACTCTCCTTCAGCACGCTAATTTTTATTTGGATGGTAGCCTTTCCCATTGGCATCTATTCGGCGGTTAAAAAATACTCCATAGGCGATTACGTTTTTACCTTTTTCGGTTTTATAGGGCTGGCAATACCAAACTTTCTCTTTGCCCTCACCCTGATGTATATAGCTTTTTCAAAATTCGGCATGAGCGTGGGGGGGCTCTTTTCACCAAAGTATCTGGAAGCGGCCTGGAACTGGGATAAATTGGTAGATCTCCTGAAACATATCTGGATACCCATGATAGTCCTGGGCTTATCGGGAACCGCCAGCCTTATCAGGACAATGCGGGCAAACCTGCTGGATGAACTGAAAAGGCCCTATGTGGTAACCGCCAGGGCCAAAGGGCTTACCGAAAGCGGGCTCCTGGTAAAATACCCTGTCCGGGTGGCGCTCAACCCCTTTATCAGCACTGTGGGCTGGATTCTGCCGGGTTTGGTGTCCAGTTCTTCCGTAGTCTCTATCGTGCTCAACCTGCCGACGACCGGCCCTCTTTTACTGCGGGCGCTTCAATCCCAGGATATGTATCTGGCGGGCAGTTTTCTGCTGCTCATGAGCACATTGACGGTCATCGGGACCCTCCTGTCGGACATACTTTTAGCTTTGGTAGACCCGCG
>JAISWN010000348.1 GCA_031271075.1 Treponema sp. | reverse complement strand
GGGTACACGTTTTCGCCGCCCCGGATGATCATGTCCTTAATCCGGCCGGTTACCCGGAAGTTCCCGTCCTTGTCCCTGACTCCCAGGTCTCCCGAGTGGAGCCAGCCGTCTTTGTCGATGCATTGGGCGGTTTCTTCGGGCATCTTGTAGTAGCCCTTCATGCTGTTGTAACCCCGGCAGCAGAATTCCCCGTGAACTCCCTCGGGACATTCTTCCCCGGTATCGGGATTCCGGATGGTCACCTCCACCCCCGGCAGGGCCCGGCCCACGGTTTCCACCTTCACTTCCAGGGAATCGTCGTAGCGGGTCTGGGTCATCACCGGGGAGGACTCGGTAAGGCCGTAACAGATGGTAACCTCCGTCATGTGCATCAGATCGATAACCTGCCGCATGGTTTCAATAGGGCAGGGAGAGCCGGCCATGATCCCGGTCCGGAGGCTGGAAAGATCGAACATCTTGAACATCGGGTGGTTGAGTTCCGCGATAAACATGGTAGGCACCCCGTAAACCGCGGTACAGCGTTCCTTTTGTATGGTCGCCAGCACCAGGAGGGGATCGAACCATTCCAGCAGGGCGGCGGTGGATCCGTGGGTAAGGACAGCCATCATCCCCAGTACCAGGCCGAAGCAGTGAAACAGGGGAACCGGGAGGCATACGATGTCGTTCCGGGTAAAACGCTGGTTGTCCCCAATCCCCAGGCCGTTATTCAGGATGTTCCGGTGGGTAAGCATGACCCCCTTGGGAAAGCCGGTGGTGCCGCTGGTGTACTGCATGTTCACCACATCGTTGGTGTCAAGGCCCGCCTCAATCTCCCGCAGTTCCCGGTCGTCGCTGTGCTGTCCCAGGAGGAGCACCTCATTCATGCTGTACATGCCCCGGTGTTTTACCATGCCCACGTAGACGACGCTTTTAAGACAGGGAAAACGTCTGGATTCAAGATGACCCCGGGGGGCCGTTTTAAGTTCCGGTACCAGTTCGTTTACCATGGCCACATAATCCGAATCCCGCCAGCCGTCGACAATGCAGAGGCAGGCCAGATCGGACTGCTTCATCAGGTATTCAAGCTCGTGGAGTTTGTAGCCCGTGTTGACCGTAACAAAGATCATCCCCGCCTTGGCGCAGGCGAAAAGCACCGTGTTCCAGTCTGGGACATTGGTGGCCCAGATCCCCACGTGGTCTCCCTTTTTGAGACCCATGGCAAGGAAGCCTTTGGCAAGCTCGTCAACCCGCCGGTCGAATTCGGCGTAGGTGAAACGCAGGTTCCTGTCCGCGTAGACAATAAATTCATGATCCGGCTGGGCAAGGGCCTGATCGTGCAACGCCTCCCCCAGGGTCTTTTCTATGTACGTCATCTGTAGTCCTCTTAAAATACGGGGTATTAGGCGGGGGAGTAGATCACCGCCAGGATACGCAACGGTTTCCCGTCTCCGGAGCTGAGCCGGTGGGGAACGATGGAATCGTAGTAGACCGAATCCCCCCCGGAAAGAGCGTAGGAGTCGCCGCCGTATTCCAGGCTGAGTTTGCCCGACAGCACATGGATGAATTCCTCGCCCTCGTGGGTGGATTTCGCCTGTTCCGCGTTCGGATCAATATCGACAATAAAGGGCTCCATGTGACGCCCGGCCTTATCCGCCGCCAGGGTCCGGAAGATGAGCCCCTGATGCCCTCCGGCAGCCGCCTCCACCGGGCTTCCCGCGCCGGTCCGGGCCCCGCCGCCGGTACTGCCCGGAAGGCCGGTGATAAAACGGGAACTCTCCCCCGCCTGGCCCGAGCGGGTAATTACCGGGCCCAGCTCCTCGTGATCGTCCAGCAGGGTTCCCAGCCGTACCCCCAAGGCGCGGGAAATTTTTAGGAGAGGGGCCAGATCGGGAATGTAGCCTTCCTCAATCCTTCGAATAAGTTCAATATCCAACCCGCTGCGTTCCGCCAGGGTTTCCCTGGTCAGCGAATAGGTCTTACAAAGCTCAACGATCCGCTCGCCGGGGCCACGCTTAACCGCCATAATCAACTCCTGAAAAAAGGCTCAAGAACCTGTTTCATCGAACCGAAGGTTCGCACCAACCGGGTTTTGGGACAGGCTCTATCTTCATACATAAACAGACGCTTTTTGGCAAGGGCCATGCCTGCTGCATAAACCCCGGCGATCAGGTACAATAGACTCCAAAACCCCGGGACAAGGAGGAAGCGATGCGGGACATTGTCATTGGCTGCGATGAGGCGGCGGTTAATTTAAAAAACACCCTGAAGAAGCTGCTGGAGGACATGGGCCTTGCCGTGGAGGATATGGGGGCGCCTGACGCCGGGGATAAAACCGCCTACCCTGTCGTGGCGGCCAGGGTATGCCGGAAGATCATCGAATCGGGCTATAAAAAGCGGGGGATCCTGATCTGCGGAACCGGGATTGGGATGTGTATTTCCGCCAACAAGTTTAAAGGCATCCGCGCCGCGGTGTGCCACGATATTTTTTCCGCCCGCCGTTCCATTTTGAGCAACAACGGAAACGTGGCCTGTTTCGGTGAACGGGTCATCGGAAGCGAGCTTGCCAAGGCGATTCTGGCCGAATGGGCCGGGCTGGAATTCAAGGAAGGCCCCTCCTCCCCCAAGGTGGCGGAGATCGTGAACCTGGAAAAAGAGAACTTCAAGTAGGCTTTTATTCGTGTGGTGGTGGTCGTTAAAAATCCTATGCGTTTATCCTGGGCGGCGGGTTTGGTCGATTTACATTTTTCCAATAAGAGTTATAATCAGGGGAGGCTGTTCCAAAACTTCAGTTTTTGGATCAGCTTCTTACCCCGAGCCTGTTTCATCGAACCGAAGGTTCGCGCCAACCGGGTTTTGGAACAGGCTCAGGGTATAATACGATTTTCCTGGATGAGGTATGCAGACAAAAACACAAAAACAGATCAGCGAGGGAATAAAAAAAAACCAGTCCCTGCGGAAAGCCCTGCGGATACTGGAGGGGATGACCGAAATCAGTACCCCGGCCCGGCTGCAGGATATTGCAAAGAGCCTTAATATGCCCCAGAGTACCCTGCTCCGTTTCCTTAACACTTTTATTGATTTCGGCTATGTGGGTCAGGAACCGGATACCTCCTGTTATTACCTTACCCTCAAGCTGGCGGAGCTGGGTTCCCGGACGGGGGGTAACTATCCCTTCCGTAATTCCCTGTCGAAGTATGTGAAACAGGCGGCGGCGGCTTTTAATGAGTCCGCGTCTCTCTGCGTGGAACAGAACATGCAGATGGTCTATATCGTTATTGAGGAGGGGCCGGCCCGTATGCTCCGTACCCTGCACCGGATCGGCCATATCGCCCCCATGCACGC